>NZ_CAJHBP010000002.1:0-240347 GCF_904846665.1 Psychrobacter sp. Pi2-51 | reverse complement strand
ACTGCGCTTAGCTCTGTTACTCTCTAGGTTTGACATAATATCGCCTAAAATATATCAACTCATTCTAGGATGGGACATGCAAAAGAAAGAAGGCGCTTACCTATAGTAAGCGCCTTCTTTTAGATTTAGGGAAAAACTTATATTACTGTGCTGCCCATCAAGATTTATGATGCCGTAGCCAATGCGTCATCTGTTGCTGATTCAAGCGCTTCTAATTGTACTGGCACACCATTCACTGCTGCGTTGCCACTCAATTGATCAATCAAAGTATCGTCCGTTAAATCATTCACACTGACGCCTGCATGCGCTTGGGCAATCTTCTGCTTAACACCTTTGCGACCATGACCGAAGCCATGTGGAATACTAACAACGCCTGGCATGAGCTCATCAGTCACTTCTGCGGCAATGATAACGCTGCCCACCCGAGACGTCACTCTGACATCTTGACCATCTTTAATGCCTTGCTGCTCAGCAGTTTCAGGGTGTAACATTAACGTACAACGTGATTTTCCTTTTACCAATCGATGGCTATTATGCAGCCAAGAGTTGTTGCTACGCACATGACGGCGGCCAATGAGCAAAATGTGACTGTCATCATATTGCTGCATCATCTCTTTTACACGGTCTAAATCTGCTTGATAAAAATCAACATTGAGATGAATCTGCTTGTCTGCATGCTTGATGGCCTCTGGCAACATGCTGTGCAGTGGCCCTAAATCGACACCGTGCGGATTGTCTATCAGCGTATCCAAGGTAACCTCTTTATAAGGCCCATACTTGAGACCCTGCTCGAGTAAAAACTTTGGCCCAAACGCTTTTGTCGCTGCACGTTCTTTTTGTATTGCTTCTGGGGCATCTTTATCCAAACGATCAGCCAATTCTAAATAAATCTCCCAATCATGCTTTTCATTGTCTTTTCGATCAAACAAGGCAGGCGAGTATTTGGCGACATTGTGCACGGCAAAACCATTAAAGGTCACGTCATAATGGTCACGTTCTAGTGGCGATACCGGTGGTAAAATAATATTGGCATGACGGCTGGTTTCGGTCACAAAATAATCGAGCGACACCATAAACTCCAACCCTGACAAGGCTTCATCTAATTTTTCACCATTTGGGGTGCTGAGGACAGGATTGCCGGCGACACTCATAAATCCTTTCAACTGACCTTCGCCTGCTACCAACATCTCATCCGCCATCGCAACCACTGGATACTCGCCATTGAAGTCAGGCAGATTGCTTACTCGGCTGTGGCGTTTGCCTAAATATCCTGGGCCCGAGCTATTGACAACATCGACCGCAGGATTAGGGAACATCAATCCGCCCACTTCATCTAAGCGACCGCTCACGATATTAATGACCATCGACAGATACTGGCTTAACAAGCCGAACTCTTGCACCGATATACCCATGCGACCATAGCAGACCGAGCTTTCAGCCTCGCAAAACTCTTTTACTAAACGTTTAATTTCAAGTGCGGTAATACCAGTAATACTGGCTACCGACTCAGCCGTATAGTCTTTGGCAAAAGAGGCGATACGATCAATCTCTGGGGTCAAAGCCGCCGCTCTACTGTCTACCTTGGCATAGCCTTGCGCGTAGATTTCGTTCAACATAGCCAGTAATAACAGAACATCAGTTGCGGGACGAATAAAATGATGCTCGCTGGCAATCTCTGCAGTTTCTGTGCGTCTTGGGTCAATCACAACCACTTTACCCGCGCGAGCTTTGATATCTTTTAACTTTTGACGCATGTTCGGCGCAGTCATGATACTGCCATTAGAGGCCAGCGGATTGCCACCAATAATCAACATATATTGTGTGCGATTCACATCGGGCACAGGGATACGCAGCATGTGACCAAATAGATGCATGCTGACGATATGATGCGGTAGCTGATCAATTGAAGTGGCAGAAAAGCGACTGCGTGTTTTTAGGCTGGTCAATAGTTGCTTGACCGTTAGCATGCCGCCCATGTTGTGCACATTCGGGTTTCCCAGATACACCCCAAAGGCGTTTTGACCGTATTTTTGCTGTACTGATTGGATGCCTGCCGCTACTTTGTCTAGGGCGTCCGTCCAGCTGATCTCTTTCCAACCATCCGCCGTTCTTTCGACAGGCTGACGCAGGCGGTCAGGATCTTCATGCAAATCTTGTAAGGCCGTGGCTTTTGGGCAAATATAACCTTGCGAAAAGGGATCGTTTTTATCGCCTTTAATCGATAATACTTTTTCGCCATCATGTTTTATTTCAACGCCGCACATCGCCTCGCACAATGTGCAGGTCCTAAAATGTGTTTGTTCGTCAGCTACCATTTCTTTAGCCATAGTCGTGCTCCCTGTGTTTTTTATTGACTCTAGTTTCCGTTCTACTTTCGTTTTATACAGTCGATTCAATTTAAAAAAATATAGCATTGCTGGGATAAATTTTTCGAAGTCTCTGGAGTGCAAAGTACGCAGCAAGCGAGGAGTATTTATACCAGCAGGACACTATTTTTAACGTACCCCTTTTATTTTTAACCAACTACAAGTTACTTTCTTTATTGTTGCGTCCGTGCAAAAAAATTGCCAAACAATGCAGCAAAATTTGCACTCAAAATGGTAATCGCTTGTTGTCTTGAATAACGCTCTTGATGACAGCCTAAAATTAATTCATGGACTTGTGCGCTAGCAATATCGACACAGAGATTCACGTGAGTGCGTTCAATAGAACGACCAGATAACTGTAGTCCCTGAATGAATATCTCCGTCCACTCTTCTTGTATTTCTGTAATAAGATTGCCCAGTTGTTTATGCTCCGAACCCTTATTCATGGCATTTATTGTCTTTGAGCCAAAGCGCGGACGGTCTTCGATGAGGTGTTGAAACAAGGCAATATTCTGAAATGCCGCATCAAAAATCATGGTCAAACAGGACTGGCAACGCTGGTTAAATTGCTCTTTATTCAAGAAATCATAATCTTTTATCATCGTTACCCAAGCCATACGCATGGGGGATAGATAGTTGTCTTTGAGCTGTTCGCTTAATTCATGTTGCAAGGCATCGAGGCTATCAAAATGATTGTAAAAGCTAGGTTGAGCAATGCCTGCACCCTTGGCAACTTTATTCATGCTCATGCCACAAGCGCCCTCTACGCTATACAGCTGTAGGGCACTCTTTAATAGCGCGCGACGCGTTTTAGCTTTTGCCAGCTCACGCTTTGATTCGGTTGCTGGACTGGCAGCCATGCGAATGAAGTCTGTTCTAGCATTTACCTTCAATATCGACCTCGATTGATGTTTTAAAATGACTTATGGGAATAATTACTATATCGACTATAAGATTATAGTCATTTAAACTATAAGTCTATAGTCAAATTCATCGTCAAACTTATTTTTCACGAAACAATACTTTTAGGTTGCCATCATGACATCAGCAGTTTTTTCCCCTTTTTTATTACCTTGTGGCACCAGTCTCTCAAATCGCCTTGCCAAAGCTGCTATGGAAGAGAATATGGCAGATGAAGGACAAGTCCCTGGCTCTACTATTTTGCGCTTATATCAACGCTGGGCTGAGGGTGGTACTGGCTTATTAATTACCGGTAATGTGATGGTCGATGGTCGCGCGATGACCGGTCCGGGCGGTATTGTATTAGAAAAAGACAGTGATATAGCTCCTTTTGAAGCGTGGGCTAAAGTGGCCAAAAAGAATGACACCCAAGTTTGGATGCAGATTAACCATCCTGGTCGCCAAGTGTATGCGGCTATGGGAGGTGATGTGTTGTCACCTTCTGACGTTTCCCTTGATTTAGGAAAGCACTCTCATCTGTTTGGCAAACCCCGCGCCATGACCCATCAAGATATCGAGCAGCTGATTCAACGTTTTGTCGATACTGCTTTAAAAGCAGAACAAGCTGGTTTTGACGGCGTGCAAATTCATGCCGCTCACGGTTACCTTATCTCTCAGTTTTTGTCGCCATTAACCAATAAACGTGACGATGAATTTGGCGGTTCGATTGAAAATCGTATGCGCTTATTAATCACTGTTATTAAAGCTGTTCGTGCACAAGTTTCGCCTCGCTTTGCCGTCGCTGTAAAAATGAATTCAGCCGATTTTCAGCGTGGGGGTTTTGATGCTGATGATGCAAAAACCGTTATTTTAGCAATGAATGGCCTTGCTGTTGATTTAGTGGAGTTATCTGGTGGCAGTTACGAAAGCCCAGCGATGCAAGGCACAACGGCAGACGGCCGAACCTTGCAGCGAGAAGCTTACTTTTTAGACTTTGCAAAAGAGATTGCGCAAGTGGCCACCATGCCCATTATGACCACAGGCGGTGTCAGGCGTTTGGCAGTAGCAGAAAACGTCCTAGCCCAAGGCATTGATATTGTCGGGATGGGCACAGCCTTAGCGATGAATCCCGCTTTGCCTAATGACTGGAAAGAAAACGATCAGCTCAGTGCCCATGACCCTGTGGTTCAGTGGAAAGACAAAACCTTGAGTGCGATTGCGACTATGGCTGTCATTAAGCGCCAGCTGCAACGCATGGGTGCAGGAAAGCCACCAAAACCCAATGCTTCACCCCTATTTTCATTGATTCGTGATCGTCTCCGAGTAAAGAAACTGACCAAGCGTTATCAAGATTATTTGGCTAAGTAGTTTGTGTTTGCACCTTTATAAATAGGCATTGTTGATTGCTAAAATTGTTCTAGGGCGTGTCCTCATTTTATTCCGAGCTGAATACAGACGAATATAAAATCCGAGCTATTGATGAAGCCTGATGGTATTGAGAGGTTGCTAGAAAACCTCTTGGGTTATTTACGTATTTCACTGACAACACCCCTTATTTATTACACAAATATGGTCTCCATAACATACTCATGCAGATTGCTATCATGAAGTAACACTCTAAACATTGCCTATACAGACAGCGTAATTTTCAAAGCCTATATTAGGGGCATCAGTTAGCTTATTTTTATAGATATCCAATAAATGGTAACTAAATAAAAATAGCGACTGAACTTAGCATTAAGTAAAACCAAACAAGATAAATATCCGGATTAATTAATAATCAAAAAAAGGAATATAATAATGAACGAACATACCCTGAAAGGTGAATGGAACCAAGTGAAAGGCTCAGCTAAGCAAAAATGGGCTGACCTTACTGATGACGATTTATTACACGTTGAAGGTAGCCGTGATAAGTTGGTTGGTAAAGTCCAAGAGCGTTATGGCCATAGTAAGGATGATGCTGAGCGTGAAGTAGATGATTGGCGTCGCGAAAACAAATACTAAGCTATCAGCTAAGTCATCAATGACATTATTGATGATTTGATAAGTCAAAAAACCGCATGATTCTCATGCGGTTTTTTATTAGCAGCTATTTGACGCTTTATACAGTACTCAATAATGTACTTAGAACAGGTTGAATAAAAATTTCTCAACCTATAGGCACGATAAAACCGCATAGCAATTAATTGTTATGCGGTTTTATTGTTAACCATCCATGTTACCTATCACGACTGTAATCTATGCATCCTTGCATAACGTTCAGCATGTTGCGATACCGGGCATCCTACCCTATTTACTACGGTTACTAGCATTAACTGCTATCAGCAAAGGTTATGTATCCTTTCTTCATTTACCGTTATCATCCTGATGCCAGTAAACGAATCATTATCCTTAATGCGGTCAACTCAATCCTTGAGTTACATTCCCTGATGCCGTGTATGTATAATGCCTAATTCTCACCCTGATGTTAAGTCGCGTAAACGTCATTGCTTGTAAGCATATGCTTACAAAGCCAATTTACTCTAATGTCGTTAATACTCTCAAATCAGCATTTCTCCCAAAATACTTCCTTGCTCTTTGGCAATATAACGAATGCCTGCGCGGAGAAAACACTACCTACCCCACATGACATAGAGGGATAAACGAACTCATATTCAATAGGGCTGTCTTTGACATGGTGGTCAAAAATATTGGTCAGTAGCCTACATACAAGCGCCGTTATACCTACAAATTATGGAAACAAAATAAGCTTAAATAGCATCTATATTTTTTTTATTGCTAATACTCAGGTATGTGCCATATTGTTGTTTAAGTGATTGTTTAAGCGACATATCCTTAAACGTGGAATTACAACTCACTAACGCAAATGACACTTAACATCAAGTTTTGTGCCTTATCATAGATAATGTAAGAAAATATTTCAAAACGCAATATTCTCCAGTTATTAGAGCAAACAAATAAGACGGCTAATATAAAAAGGCATCAAGTCCTTCTTTATTGGCGCTACTAATTTATCGGTGCTATTAAGTCAAATATATATCAACTGCATTACGCTGTTAGAGGTGAAAAGCAATCACGTAACTATCAATCACGTAATTATCAATCAAAAAAATATCGTAGGAGATTTTATCATGAAGATTTTACAGCTATTCTCATTGAAAACAGTGAGGTCTGCTGGCCTTTCACTCACATTGCTAGGTACGATGGTCGGTTGTACTGTCGTAGGACCAGGCTATGACAATAACTCTGTCTATCGCGGTGACAAGGGTTATGACAATAACGCTAGCTATAACCGTGTGAGCCAGAAGCTGCGTCAGGATTTACGTCGTAAAGGCTATCAGGTCATAGACATCAAATCCGATAATTATCGAGGCAATCGAGCGATCACCGCCTATGCCAAAAAGAGCAATCAAACCTATGAGCTCAAGTATACTTATCCCAGCCTAAAGCTTATCAGCTCAAACAGACAAGATTGGTCTAAGAAGCGCTACGATGACAAATATGATAATGACCGTGACTACGATAAGCATGATTATGATAAAAAAGATAAGTATAGAAATAAGAACAAAGGTAACAAGAACAAAAATCGCTATAAGAACGACGATATCGAAGACAGTATCAAAAGAGAATCACGTTATCCAGCGATTAAACAAAGAGCGGTCAGAAAGGTCAGCGCTATGGGCTATCGTGTAAAAGATATTGAGCTGGAAGAAAAGAATAATCGCGGCGTTTTCGAGATAGAAGCCAGACGTGGCTCGCAAGACTATGAAATACTGCTTGGTTACCCAAACTTAAATGTGATTAAAGTTGAAAAAGACTAGGGTTTTTTGAACGATTAAATATTTAATCCATTGAACTGAGATTAACTCTTAAGATTATAAGATGTTGAGAATAATGCAGTATCGAATAAAAATTTTGACATCGTTAACCTATTGATGTCTAAGGTCAAATAAGCCAGCCCTTGGTTTGTTTGACCATTTTTTATAACACTGGCGAAAAACTTGAACTTGATAAGAGGATATTATGAATATTACAACCCTACTAAAGCCAACCGTTGCCACTGCTATGGTTACAGCGTTAATGATAACGACAGGTTGCGTCACTGCCCCCGGCTACAATGCGTACGGCGACCTTTACGAGGACGTTTATGAAGACAGTAAAGTCTATAAAAAGCATAAAAAAGATATCAAAAACGTTGATAAAGAGCTTTATCAACCAGCTATCGAACAACGAGCCGCCAATAAAGTCAGTAATATGGGCTACCGTGTCAAAGACGTCAAATATAAAAGAGGCGATAGCAAAATAAAGGTAAAGGCCACACGTGGTAGTAAAGATTATAAAATCGAACTTGGCTATCCAGGCTATCAAGTAATTAAGATCAAATAAGCCTAAACCACTGCTAATAACCTATAGTCAGGTCAATATAAAAAAGAGACAGCGTGACTGGTATAAATTTTTCGTAGCCTCTGTCTGCGTAGGCACAGCAAGCAAGAAAAGTTTGTGCCAGTCACGCATCATCATGTCATGTACCCATTTTATTTAGTATCAACTATACCTCTAAAGCTCAAAAATCTAGCACTTCGATGACATCATAGGCAGGCGTCTCATAAGGGTGTGCCTGCTTTAGTGCATCAATGACTTGCTCAATATTAGCAGTGGCAACCACCATCTCGACTCGCCACTCATCAACTTTTTCGAGCTTATCTTGCGCGCCAATATGCGGATCACTGCCTGCCAGCGGCATAAACTGCCCCACCCCTTGTGCTTGCCAGCAGCAGCGCTCGTAATTGCCAATCGTACCAGCGCCTGCTGCAAATAAAGCAGACTTAACTGGCTCTAATGCCGCTTCGGGAACAAAAACCGTCAATTTGTACATAGTGTCACCCTTTGTTTTACCTATTACCATCAGAGCGCAGCCATCGTTTTATTTTTTTGATAATGAAGGATGGTCGCTCCAGATATAGCGCAATAGCCAGTCTTTGGCATCGCCAGCATAGTCAATGCCGATACGAGGACGTAACGATATCGGTGGCTGACAGCCATCATCTTCGAGCCAAACTGCCGACTCTGCACTAATAGATTTACCATTTAACGCGCGATCAATTTGTAAGCGCTTCGTCAACTTGCCAGGACCTGCCAGCTGGGTTGGATGAGTAAGTTGCTTATTCGTGCTCAGAAGCTGTTCTTCCATCAAACGATCACTATCGTCGGTCAAAAAACCAGCCCGTATTAATACCGACTCAGGAGACTCTTCTCCACCGCTGACCAGATTGAGCATATGATGCACACCGTAAGTCAAATAGACATAAAACACGCCGCCTTGCGCATACATAATTTCAGTACGAGCCGTTCGGCTACCCGCATGCGAATGACAAGCAGGGTCGTCTTTACCAATATAAGCTTCGGTTTCTGAGATACGCATGCGCAATACTTTCACTGTGCCATCAGTATCCGTTAACTTTCTACACAATACTTTGCCAATCAAATCAGCGGCGACCACACAGGTTGGTCGAGTAAACCAACTAGGGTCTAAAACAGTTGATGAAGCAGTAGACATTAGCGAAACCTTTTCTTATTTTTATCATCTAATTGACATGACCAAATATTAATAAACAAGTATTAATAAACTAGCATAAAAGTAAGATAAGATATTGAAGACAATGTTGGCGCTATGTTTGATTTTTTATACGAGTTAAGCTACAAACTTGTGCCTAAAGGGATAATATTCATGGTGTGTAACAGCCATCCACAATGATGGCTAGAGAGGATTTTATCACTGAGCATTATTAGGGTGTGTCCTCAATTCAACCGATAGCTATCTAAATGGGATAAAAGTAGTTAAATCTTGCAGTCTGTTTTGAGTAGTTCCATTATACCAATCTGTTTTGAGTGGTTCATTAATTGATTGATGACACTAATTAGTTGGTTCCGGTGGGGTATACTTTTCCATGTCATTACAGAAGTAAGTGTGCCACCAATAATGATTACTATACCGAGAATGATACATATTTTTTAAGAAGTTTAGGCATTGGACTATCCGTACTAGATGCAAAGCAGGTATTCTGAGCTTATTTTTTTGATAATAGCACTCTTATTCTTTAAGGTTTTTTCTGTACAAATAATAGAAACGAGTAGATCAAGACATAAGACAACCGCAAGTACCGAACCTAGAGATTTAATGATAACTTTCCTATTACCATAACCTGCGACACAAAAAACAGCTCCTAATTAGGAGCTGTTTTTTATCAGATAATACGATTAAAATTACATCAACTAACGGCGGTTTTGAACATATACCACTTTAGATGCATGCTTATGGTTTTGAGCCACAAATTTCTTATGTGCAACTTTCTTAACGACCACTTTCTGAGGGGCTTTGTGTTGCTGTCCATGGGAGACTTTATGTTTTACAAAATGCGGTGCAGGTGCGGCACTTGCTTGACCAATCATCGCAAAACAAGCAGTAGCAGCTAGAATAGAACTCATCATTATCTTTTTCATTATCATTTCCTTCCAAATGCTTATCAAGCATGAGTTATTAATTAAGATGTAATGCTTACAATCAAACAAAATGGTTTGATGAAGCCTTGCTTTATTGACAAAGGAAATAATAAACGATTAGGAGGTTGCGTAGCTTTATGAAACTTAAAGAAAGGTTACTACTGTTACTAACTGCTCTAATCTTCTTGAGAAGTATGATGTTCCTGTATTTTTGCTAGCACTGGTAACGCTCACTAGGGGGTATAAAGCTCTATCAATACCAATTTTTTTGGAAAACCATAGCCTTAAGCCATGCTATCGATTTCATAGTTATTAAATTCATATCCAACACAAGCAGTTCGATACCTATATAGCGGATCGATCACAGATAGAATATGTATGATAAGTACACCGTAAAGTACACTGAGACTATTTCAGTGATCAAAACCAATGATACCATTAGCCTACAGCAAAAGATTCAAGTCCTCACTAGGGAACCATCATTCATATAATGCCATAAAAAAACTGAGCACATGGCTCAGTTTTTTTGTTTTGCGCTAGACATTTACGACTTAGCTAAGTGGCACACCAATACGGTTGGCCACTTCTTCGTAAGCTTCGATAACATCGCCCAATGATTGACGGAAACGGTCTTTATCCAATTTCTTCTTGGTATTTTTGTCCCAAATACGGCAACCATCTGGTGAAAACTCATCACCCAAAACGATACGGTCATGGAATACGCCAAATTCTAATTTGAAATCGACCAGTATTAAATCGCCTGCATCAAACAATGCTTTTAATACATCATTCACTTGATGCGTCAGCTCTTCCATTTTTGCTAATTGTGCTTCGGTAGCCCAACCAAGAGAAACAGAAAGTGACTCATTGACCATTGGATCACCAAGCGCGTCATCTTTGTAGAATAGCTCATAAGTAGGCGGCGTCAATGCTTGGCCTTCTTCTAAGCCTAAACGACGAACCAAACTGCCCGCAGCGAAGTTGCGTACGACGCACTCAACTGGAATCATATCCAAACGCTTGACCAGCACTTCGTCATCAGACAATTGTCTTTCGAAATGAGTTTCGATACCAGCGGCAGCCAGTTTTTGCATAATAAAAGCATTAAAGCGGTTATTAACCACGCCCTTACGTGCCAACTGTTCGATACGCTTACCATCAAGCGCCGAGGTATCGTCACGAAAGTGTAAAATCAGAAGGTCATTGTCTTCTGTTTCATAGACTGATTTGGCTTTACCTTTATACAGCAGTTGTTGCTTTTGCATTATGGAGTTCCTGTTCGTTCAAGCTTATGTGGTAAAAACGCGCAGCGACCGCTGAATCCTATATGACGTCATTCATGAGAACATCATGTCCTGAACAATCACAGTAAAAAGTCAGCGGTGTAAGTAGGGAAATACGGTGTCTAGTTTGAAGTATCGCTCACAGCGACAGCGCGTTGAGGCTTAGGCAGTTGATACTGCTTACCTGCTTCGTTCTGTAAGGTGAGCGTGTTTACGCCTGCATTTGGGGTTGTGTATAACGGCACAAAGGCTGCTGGTTGTTGAGTCACTGGTAGCTCTAGTGGTGCAAGCTTCTTACTCTCTTGATACTCTAAGCTGCCATTATCGCGCTTACCAAGAAAGCCTTTGGTCATTTGACAGCCACTTAATACTAGTGTGCTACCCAATACCAAAACCATCATAGCAGGAAACGTTCTTGTAGGGGTTGATGATACTTTCATCATATTATCTCTCTGAGTTAGCAATTTTTGCTCATTTAGACGATTGGCTCGTCGTTTTGATAGAACCTTATAAGTTCTTGCTAAGCCAATGTCATCAACGACTGGCTCAGCATTTACAATGCTTCACTTCTATAATAAATTCGCACGCATCTATAGTAAATTTGCGCGAACCAACGCTTCATCAATAGTGGCATGATGTTGTTCTGCTAGCCAAACCAATGGCAAGCGGATACCCGTATCTATCATACCCATTTTATGTAACGCATATTTTGCTGGAATGGGGCTCGATTCAATAAATAAATCACGATGCAAGTGCTTAATCACGTCATGTACTTTGTGCGCGGCATCAAAATCACCACGTAGCGCGGCCGAAAAGGTCTCACTCATGGCGTTCGGTGCGACATTAGCCGTTACTGAAATATTGCCTTTGGCACCCATTTGCATCAAATCAAGCGCCGTGCCATCATCGCCAGATAGCACGACAATACGGTCGCCAACCGCTTTGATGAGTTGCTCACCGCGAGCGACTGAGCCCGTCGCATCTTTAATCGCAACGATATTATCGATATCAGCCAAACGTTCAACCGTATTTTGAGCGATATCGACCACGGTACGCCCCGGTACATTGTAGAGCATCTGCGGGATGTTTACGGCTTGGGCAATGGCTTTATAATGTTGATACAAGCCTTCTTGTGGCGGCTTATTATAGTAAGGAGCAACCAATAATGCACAGTCTGCACCAGCATCCGCCGCATCTTGCGTCAGTTTGATGGCTTCAGTCGTATTATTCGCGCCTGTACCTGCTATCACTGGCACGCGGCCTTTGACATGCTTCACAAAGTAACGAATCACATCGCTATGTTCTTGCATCGATAACGTCGCTGATTCGCCAGTGGTACCGACGGCAACGAGACAGTGGGTGCCCTGCTCAATCTGCCAGTCTATGAGATCGGCCAGACGTTTATAATCGACCGTGCCGTCAGGATGCATGGGCGTTACCAAGGCTACCATTGAACCTTGTAGTCGGGTTTTAATCTCGTCGTATGCTGTGCTCATAACCGTGCCTTACTGTTGTATTATCCTAGCTTTATTAAAGCTGTCACATGATCGATCATTTGCAACTACCCATATCCATTTTTAAGTCAATAGACAAGCCAATGACAGGTATTGCTTGATGTTCATACTGGGTGTTTATATACCTACAATAATGACATTTGCACTATAAAATCATGTGCAGGTCTACCCGCACTAACATTATTTTTGTCAATTGCCGATGTTGTTTATTGATAGCCATAAAAACGCTTACTAGTGTAGCATATTTTGATTTGACCGCTATCAGTCAATTAATGCTCAGCCTAGGTATATCGTGTGCCATTTTAAGCCCTATTTAACGCGATGGTAATGCGCAAGAGTGACTGATTATAGACTTTATTATTTAATAGTTAGTTTAGCGTAATTATGAAACTGGGATAAATGCTTTTGAGTCGTTTTAACGAATCGTCAACACATCGATAGTCGGACGATACAAGCGAAAAGGCAATCCTCGAGTGCCCACTCCGCTACTGACAAATATCTGCGCGCTACCATGCTGATATAAACCGCGCTGCTTACCCATCCGGCTGCTATCCAATAATGACGACTGATTGCCTATACGGCGAATATCTTGCTTTTTTTGCGCCTTTAGTATGTTTTTCTGTATCGCTTTAGCAGCCCCCGTTATCAATAGTGGTCGCGGCTGTAGCGATTTTGGTAAGTCGCTAATACTATCAAATCGTGACGCAAGGATAATGACAGGTTTAGTCGCTTGCGCGATTTCGGCACTAAGCGCCACTTTACTAGGTACCTGCAAAGTTTTGGCATCGCTCGATTGTTTCGGAACATCTTGCCAACCGCAAAGCACCGCCACGACTGGATTATCCTTTGGGTTTGTTTGTGTACGGGTATTCGGGTGACCTTTAATGGAGCTTGTTTGATTTGCTCTTAATCGACCGTTGCCAGTTTGGGCACATTTAAGCGGCAACGACGTACATTGCTGCCCGATATAATTGATATCAAGCACATCAAAGGCACTGGCCAAGGTATCTTTCAATAGTGGCTGACCTTGCTTGGTAGTATTAATCGACTGATAACGCAAATCCGAGGTACTCATCACCGTATAAACGGGTTTGTTTACTCCCTTAAACAGCATCAACTGCCCCACCAAATCTGCGCTCGGGTAATAGAGCCAGTCACCTGTAATCAGCACTGCATCTGCTGACAGCGCATTGATGGTAGCGACAAGCTTACGAATATGACGCGGCTTGCCACTATATAAGCCAATACGCAAATCTGCTAATACCGCTACTGTGAGCGGGGCTGACAAGTCTAAATCAACCGCATGATGCTGTACGCGCAAACAGTTGGGCTGCACAACGACAGTATAAAAGTACAGACCCATCGCGATGGTAGCCATCAATACAACGCTTGGTGACAATTGTGCCAGTAGGGGCGTCACTTCTTGTGCTCGCCCAATTACCAATAGTAACGCCCAAACTGGCATGGTATAAGCAGCATAATATAGCGTCGATTTTGACCAAATACGCAAAAAGCGTTTTGTGGGATTGGCATTGAACGTCTGTAATCCTGACCACAATATGATATACGCTAGCAATGCTGCCGCTGTCGTGATGCTGAGCGTATAAAAAGCGTGGTCAGTCATAATTACCTAGCTGTATATAGAGGTATGAATAGTCGTTTGTGCAGTGGTCAATTAATGTTGTTCAATCAAATCAGCGCCCAACTCAATGTCGCTTAATCAAAGTTAAATCGAGCAATAGCATATCATCAAAATCAATCGATAAAAAAATCAGCCATTATAGAGGTCGCGCTCTATGATAGACAAGTATAATTATCAACGCTTAGTGAGATACTTCATTTAAGCATAGTAGATTGACTATATGGTGGCTATTCAATGCGCAGGCCGATAATACCGGGGATGCCTTGGCGCATGACTTCAATCGTTACTACCCCTTTTTTGGGAAGTGAGGAGATAGCGCTGGAGAAATCAGTGACCTTCGCAATCGGCTTTTGGTGAAAGTTGGTAACGATATCGCCAGCGAAAATACCTGAACGCGCGGCTAAGCCAGTCGGGTCGACGGTCGTGACCAATATGCCTGTTTTGTTGTCAACTGCCAGCTCTGCCTGCTCATCTGGAGTCAAATTGCGCAGACGTAAGCCCAGTTGTATCTCATCGTCTTGCTGTGAGCCGCTTTGCGCTCGGACATCATTTGGTGCATACGTTAGCGTGCCTTTTACCGTCATTTGCTTGCCATCACGCTGAATCTGAGCACTGAACGGATCATTGGGTCGTGCCCGATTGAGCAGATTCAATAAATCTGCGGCGCGCATAATCTGCACATCATTATATTGCAAAATAATATCGCCTGATTGCAGACCTGATTTTTGTGCTGGTGAGTCTGGTGAGACACGTGTAAGCAGAGCGCCCTGCGGACGAGCCAAGTTATACGCTTCGGCCAGATTGCGATCGATGTCTTGAGGATAAATACCCATATAGGCACGCGCGACTTCACCATTGGTTTTTAGCTGCTCGTAGATATCCATCGCCGCGTCAATGGGGATAGAAAACGACAAGCCCATATAACCGCCCGTCCCACTAAAGATACGTGAGTTGATACCGATAACTTCACCGCGCTGATTGAATAAAGGCCCACCTGAGTTACCCGGATTTAATGCCACGTCGGTTTGAATAAAAGGCACACTGGTCTCACGTGAAAAACTGCGTGACTTGGCACTCACGATACCTGCAGATGCCGAATAATCAAAGCCAAATGGCGAGCCAATCGCCAATACCGGCTCACCTACTTTTAGACTGTTTGAATCGCCAATGGGCAAAGCTGGGAACTGATCACCCACGACTTTGAGCACGGCCACATCTGAGCGCTCATCGCTACCCACCAATGTCACATCCAGCTCGGTTCTATCATTAAGAGTCACGGTGATTTTGTCTGCTCCAGCAACCACATGATGATTGGTCAACATATAACCATCAGTGGTGACAAAAAAGGCAGTGCCATAAGCATGTTCAATCGCGGGCTTAGCTGCTTGATCTGGGATACGCAAGCGATCCCCGAAGAACTGACGTAACAGCTCGGCGGTTTGTGCTTTGGCAAGCTCATCTTCACTGACCGTTTTGGTGACATTGACCCGTGCCACCGCTGGCGTCACTTGCTGTACTAAGTCAGAGAAGTCAGCAGTGGTGACCGCTGCTTGTGCCTGAGGCATAATGGCTGCATTAATACCTGTCGCCATTACCGTGCCGATAGCCAGTGCCAAACTGCTACGTTGCAACCAACGCTGCATACGAATAGTGGGTTGCGCTTGAAACATATTGATAGGCATATTGTCTCCATATGAGTGGTTATTATTGTTAGCAACAATATTATCGCTATTATCGCCGTAATAGATAGCAAGCTTGTATAAATTTATAGGGATAATCTATAGCAACAATTTATAAGGAACAGTTTATAAGCAACCATCTTGAACGCTGGTCAGCTTATTACTATTACTTGCCTGCCAGTTTGTGTCGTAGCGATGGGTAAGGATAATGACGTGAATATAAGCCATTTTGATACCGCGTCGTCTTATCCCCTCGATTTTTTAGTCTTTTATAGCGCGTTCACCTAATCATGTGTCAGCGCAGAACGATGGCGCGCGGCTATCGCGTCAGACAGACCCTTGACATATATAAAATAAAATCATGATATGATAACAAGCCTAATAAATTTTTTAGCAAACAATAGTTAACTATATCAAGCAGCTATGAACTATACACTAATCGAATTGGCTTTTAACGCCCTTATTTTCCATCTTTTGCGCTTCTAGCATTTTTTTATTTATCTAGAGACGCGTTTGTCTTTACTACTATATAGTATATATATCATCCATGATTCATGATGGCTATGGTTATTATTAATTTGCCGTTATAAAAGGTTTTGGCCGCTAACGATAACCCACTTTAATAGCTAGACAGCATCACAAGATTATAAAAGGATTAATTTATGGATACCGCCCTATTATTATCCGGCGTGGTTGGGATCGGCATTGCCGCCCAATGGTTGGCTTGGTATTTAAAGCAACCGTCCATTTTATTTTTGTTACTCATTGGCATTGTTGTTGGACCCGTACTCGGCGTTTTCGACCCTGATTTAGTCTTGGGCGAGCTGATGTTCCCGTTCATCTCTTTGGGCGTGGCGATTATTTTGTTCGAAGGCTCACTGACCCTTGAGTTTGATGAAATCAAGCAACACGGCACGGTCGTACAGATGCTGGTGTCGGTCGGGGTGCTCATCACTATTGCTATCGTCGCGCTGTCGACTTATCTATTGTTCGATGTCGATCCATTGATTGCGTTGCTGTTCGGGGCGCTGGTATGTGTCACTGGGCCGACGGTGATTATGCCATTGTTACGTAGTGTGCGCCCCAACAAGACCATCTCCAATATCCTCAAATGGGAAGGCATTATCATCGATCCCATTGGCGCTATCGCCGTGGTATTGGTGTATGAGTATATTATCTCTGGTGGTGAAGCCAGCAGCATCTTGCTATTTGCCAAAATTGTCGTGCTTGCAACGGCGCTTGGTATGGCTGGCGCGTGGGCATTGGCGTTCTTAATGCGCCGCCACATGGTGCCTGAGTTTTTACGCAATGTCTTTACCTTAGCCTTTGTTTTGGTTTTATTCTCTGTCTCCAACCATTTAGAGCATGAGTCTGGTCTGCTAACCGTCACCGTCTTGGGCGTCGCACTGGCGAACTGGCCCAAGTTCCCACGTGAGACTATTTTAGAGTTTAATGAATCTTTAACCGTTTTACTTATTTCGGTATTATTTATTATTCTGGCAGCTCGTGTGGAGCTGGCAAGCTTAATGAGTGTGGGCTTTGCAGGCTTGGTGCTACTCGCTATCGTGATGTTCATCGCGCGTCCCTTATCGGTCTGGGCATCTTCTATTGGCTCAAACCTAAAAACCAATGAAAAGCTAATGATCAGCTGGATTGGACCACGTGGTATCGTCGCCGCCGCTATCTCATCGCTGTTTGCGATTCGCTTGCAAGAGTATGATATTCAGGGCGTTGAGCTGCTCGTCCCCTTAGTATTTATGGTCATCATCGGTACGGTCATGATTCAGGGCTTGGGTGCAAAAGTAGTGGGCAATTTACTTGGTGTGCGTGAGCCTGAGACCAATGGTATTCTTATCGTTGGCTCCAATCCAGTTGCGTTGCTAATCGCAACCTCCTTAAAAGACCAAGGCTTCGATGTCATCGTCGCTCATAATAACTATACCAATATCGCCCGCGCGCGTATGAGTGGTCTGCGCACCTATTTTGGCAACCCCATCTCCGATCACGCCGATCATCATCTTGACCTTATCGGTATTGGTCATCTATTCGCGATGAGTATGGATAAAGAGATGAATACCTTGTCTGAGATTCATTACCGCCATGAGTTCGGCGAGCGCAAGCTCTATCGCCTCAAGTTCAGCGACGAAAAAGTCAAAAGTGAGCGCGATGATAAGCAGTCAAACTTTCACTCGCAGTGGTTGTTTGGCAAAGACGTAACCTATACCAAACTTGCCAGTATGCTGTCCAAAAAAGCCCGTATTAAAATTACCAACATTACGGACAGCTATACGTTTGAGCAGTATAAAGCCGACAATAAGCAGTTCGTGCCGCTCTATACCCTAGACAAAGAAGGCAAGCTGCAAGTCATCACTGATAAGTTCGAAGGATCAGTACCACGTGATCGCAAGCTGATTTCTCTGGTCGTTGATGATGAAGTCCAGCCAAAGCCAGTGGACGTCACGCCAAAACAAGAGCAAGCTCGTGCTGCCGCAGATGCCAGTTTTGAAGCCAACTCCAAAGCGCCTGAAAAGCGTAAAGAAAAAGAGATGGTGGAAGATATCGCTGATACGCCAGAGCAAGAGCCATCCATAGCGGTTGATAAAGAGAGTGACGCAGCGAAAAAAACCGTCAAGGCTGAAATAGATAAACGTCAGGGAGCGGAAGCTAAAGATGTCTCTACTAACACAGTCAACAAAGGGGTGATGGCAGATAACTCAACGGCAACGTCAAAAACCAGTAAGTCGACTAATAGTAGTACAAACGGTAATGGTAGTGCGCCCAAGATAAAAGGTGGTGCGCTCGACCCTAACCGCCTACCCGACTCAGACCATGACAATACCGCCAACAATGTGAAGGTGAAGGATTCGGTAAAAAAAGATGCGGATAAACCATAAACGCTATAGTCGATTCAATTTAAAAGTAGTACAAGGCAACCGAGTGTAGATGTATATGTGATACTTCAAGCGAGGTTAACACTGTAATACTTTTATAGTGGAATGACTATATTGTCTGAAAAGCTAATAAGCAAATTAAAAGCCCTCATAATAATTATGAGGGCTTTTTTATAGGGCGCTATTTGACGATGTTTGGCAAGATTTAGCCCATTTAGATTATATGGTCAGTGAAAATTAATATCAGCAGCATCATAGCGTTTTTGGGGTATTTTGACTATATCGAGTGAATTGGAGACACGCCCTAGCTAAGATTAAATCTTGTCGCAACCGCTTGCCATACTCTAGCGCTGACCTCCTCAGCGCTACCTGAGGCATCGATACGCTGGATACGCTCAGGGTGCTCGGCTGCGAGCGTAATAAAACCTGTATGCACCCATGTAAAAAACTCAGTCGCCTGCTGCTCAAAACGATCGGCAGCGCTACGTTTACCCGCCCGCTCCATGCCTTCTAATACGGGCAAATCCAACCATAGAGTCAGCTCGGGCAACTGGGTAACGAACTGAGTGATAAGGGACTCAATTTTGACTCGTACAGTAGCGTCACCATGCGCACGCCCAAAGCCCTGATAGGCAATGGTAGAGTCGGTAAATCGATCACATATCACCCATGTTCCCTGCTGTAGTGCTGGCAAGATTACCTGCTGCATATGGTCGCAGCGCGCTGCAAACAATAACAACAGCTCTGTGTCGTCATTGATCTCCGTCACCGGATCCAATAATATCTCGCGCACACGCTCTGCAAACGGGCTACCACCTGGCTCACGGGTACGCAGATAGTCGATATCGCTATCTTGCAAGCGCGCACATAACTGCTCGATAGCAGTGGTTTTACCCACGCCTTCAGTGCCCTCAAAACTGATAAAGCGCCCTTGCCTGGGCGTTGTATCCGTAATGTCAGTCGTGGCTTGAGTTGAATTGGTTTGCAACAAGTTGGCTGGTATAGATGCTGACATGATATGACCTTATGTCATTGATGAGCACTATATGAATTTTTATAGCGCTCAGTAAATGATAGGTTTTATGAAAAGTAAAGCGATGGTTTACTGCGGCGGCGTTTGAGATTTTTTCTCACGCATGACGCTCAGGTATTCTTTTACTGCCTGATTGTGTTCAGCCAAGCTATTGGTGAATTTGTGCCCGCCATTTCCTGTCGCCACAAAATACAGCGCTTCACTATCCGCTGGATGTAAGGTGGCTTCGATAGAGGCCGCAGACGGTAGCGCAATCGGCGTAGGCGGCAGACCATCGATTTGATAGGTGTTGTAGGATGTTTTTTCGTCGATGTCTTTACGGCGAATGTTGCCATCGTAGCGGCTGCCCATGCCATAGATAATCGTCGGATCGGTCTGCATGCGCATGCCTTTATCCAAGCGATTTTTAAACACCGCTGATACTAAGGGACGCTCTTCTGCCACGCTGGTTTCTTTTTCGATAATAGAGGCCATTACCAGCGCTTCATAAGGACTCTTATAAGGCAAATCTGGCGCACGATTTTCCCATGCTTTGGTCAATGCTTGCTGCTGACGCTTATACAAATCCGTCAATACCTGCTTGTCACTGGTGCCCTCGCCATAATAATAGGTGTCAGGCGCAAACCACCCTTCAAGATTATGATTGACGATAAGGTCATTACTGTTGGTCACGCTCTTTGGCAATATACCGACCAAGTCCAGTCCTTGAGCAATACTGGCGTTACTAGCATCACCGCTGTCTGCTATTAGCACTTCTTTTTTGATATTGTCATTATCACGTAGCGATTGATATAAGTCTTTGGACGTTTTACCTTCGATAATTTGCACTTTTACCATTGCCGCTTTGGCACCCTGCGCGAGCACTTGTAGCGCCTCAGCGATAGTTGGGTTCTCTGGTAATTGATAAATGCCTGCATGTAATGGTGCATCGACTTGCGACTTAATATAAAGCTTGGCGACACTAGCAGAAAACAGTGGTGTCTGCTGTTGCCACTGCGGCAGCAATCCGTAGTAAGTCTGACCTTGCTCGATCGTGACCATCTGCTGCGGCTGCTCAATCCGTCCAAACAGCGTCTGATAGACTATGACTAAGAGAAACGCAGCAATAAGCCCCAGCACGAGCAATACCTGATAGCCACGCTGCATAAAGAACGATTGATTGTCCACTTTATATTTACGCGGCTTAGTCTTGCCACTGATGAGCGAGATATCCGTTGCCGGCGCTTCCTCGCCTGCGGCCTCATCCACGACTGGCTTGGCATCCGATGGCGCTCTAGCGATGCGCTCGTCAACAGCGCCCTCTTGCTCATTGGATGGAGTATCATTAGGACGTTCAGGAGGCGTTTCAGGTGTTGGATTGCTCATGGCAACTCGCAAGGCAGAGGTTTGCTAGAATTTAGCACTGAACCGTGCGCTTTTCAATGGTATTTGCTTAGCTTGTGAATTAACTTAGTGTTTAGATTAAATTATATGGCTAAATATTCCTGCGCTTTTATTGATATTTTTGTTTTGTCTACTACAACGAAAACTTATTATGAATCTACATTTCAATCAACCTCTCGCTGTAAACTATCAATCTGAACCCCAAAGGGTTCGTGTGCTCAGCGAAGATTGGGTTGCGAACCAAAGCTATTGCCCTAATTGCAGTGCCGAACCATTGGCTGAATTTACTAATAACCAACCTGTCGCTGATTTTTATTGTTCAAACTGTCATGAGGAGTATGAGCTAAAAAGCAAAAAGGCAAAATTGAGCAACATTATTAATGATGGTGCTTATGACACTATGATTGAACGTATTAATAGTGACAATAATCCCAGCTTTTTCTTTTTGACCTACTCTCAAGAATATAAGGTGAATAACTTTTTAATCATTCCTAAGCAGTTCTTTCAGCCGGACATGATTATAAAACGCAAACCATTATCCGTCACTGCCAAACGCGCTGGTTGGGTTGGTTGCAATATTGATTTGCGCAAAGTGCCTGAATCGGGGAAAGTGTTTTTGGTCAAAGACCAGCAAGTCATACCACGCGATAATGTCACCGAGCAATTTCAGAAAACCTTGTTTTTACGCGAGCAATCTATCACATCACGTGGCTGGACATTAGATGTTTGGCAGTGTATCGATAGGCTGGATGTGAATTTTTCTCTCAATCAGGTTTATGCTTTTGCTGATGAGTTAAAGCTCAAACATCCCGAAAACAATCATGTTAAAGATAAAATCCGTCAGCAACTACAAGTATTACGCGATAAAGGCATTATCGAATTTTTAGGTCGTGGGCAATATCGAAAGTTGCATTAAGCACTTTTATTATCCCAAAGAGGTAAATCTGCACTTGCCACTAATTTTCCATAAAATTTGTGTGGAGGATAATCCATTTCCAACTCATCATTTACTTTAAAAAAACTTTTTACATTGTCTTCAAGACACATATAAGTTCTATTTTTTACATGTTTATTCCAGTTTATTAACAATCCTAGTGGCGTACGAGCAGCTTTGGTAAAAGCCTGTCTTTTGACCATAATCGCACACATGACAGTGTCATCATGAGGTAGCTTATCCAAGCCTTGCTCTATGACTTCTTGACGTGTATGCGCGTACTTAAACTCACCACCAAATGCTGTATATTTTTTATCTTTCTTAGAATAGATAATACTGAATGCTATCGTCGAATAACCAGCTAAGTGAACGATTTCATCAGGACGTTTTTTCGCTACACGACACACTTGATTAAATAGCATTAATCGACGGATTTGTAGCGGGATTCGTTTATCTTCGTAGACGTATTCCATTGATTCCTCTCCTTATCAAATCACTATCATTGATCGATTTTTCTTATCGCACAAGTACACGTAACAAAAGACGATCACTTCTTTTTAAGTGTCTTTGCTAACCTAGACTATATAAATGCTAAAGAAATTTTGATAAGGATATATTGAGAATAGCGATGATGAAAACAGATAAGAAATTAGAGAGAGTTTTTCAGATAGAGATTGTGGAAACGCTCAGTAATATCGTGGAAGTTAGGGCAAAAAACGAGCAAGAAGCACTATTAAAAGCGCAAGATATGTATCGTAATGAAGAGGTTGTTTTATATCCCGATGATTTTATTGACACCAAATTTAATATTTTTGCGCGAGAATAAACGGCTTTATTTAGCCGATATTTTTTTGACTTTTAAAATCCACGACTTCACCCGACAATAACGTCAAACTGGTCATTGGCATGATGCCGCGTAGCGCATTACAAAAAAATAGCTGCTTTACTTTAGGTAAATCCGCATCTTGCAACGATCTAATGATAACCGGCTGCTCTGTGCTGGATAACCCATCGATAAGCACTTGCCGCATCACGCCAGCGACGCCCGATTGCGCCATAGAGGGCGTATACCATTGACCAGCACTTAGATAATTGCTGTTGTTTTGAAGACGTGGAGGATTGGAAGACTTTGCGAATGGCGGTTCTGATAATTGATAGAACACATTACTCATCGTCCCTTCAACCCAGTGCCCGCTCATATCACGCAGCAGCCCCTCACCGATATTGGGTTCGGCACTCGCTGGTAAATGATTGGACGATAAATGATTGGCTGGTAAGAAGGGGTTGGATGTTAATGTTTGGGCTTTAACGCGTTGTAGCTCAGCGCTTGCCAATACATTATCCAGACGATTGAGACTTTTGAGTCCGGCAAGCGGTGGCGGTAGACAGGCGAGTTGTGAAGACAAGCAAGTGGCAGAAGTCATTAATTGCAGAGGAACTAAGCACCCATTCGGTAGACGTAGCTGCTCAGCAGTGGCGATAGGCATGGCGGAAGACTTGAGCCAGATCTCGCAAGCACTACCGGATGTACTTGGCGCATAACCATAACCACGGACATCTTGCGCCGTGCGGGTGACGATAAGCTTAAGCATGCCTTGCTGCAATTGCTTGGCCTGTGTCTGCAAAGTGGCCAATAGCGCTTGGCTATCGATATCGAGCTGTAGAGCGTCGGCATGAGAGTCAAGGCGCTGCTGATGATAGTCCGACCACAGTATCAGCCCGTCGATGACGCCCATAGTGGTAAAAAATCCATCACCGTATGCCAGTCCGCGATTGTCTAATGACATGGTTAACGCTGTCCCTGCTGCGTTATCGCTAGCCTCGCTTAGAGGTTGCAGACGTATCCAGCTGTTAGACGGCGGCATGATAGCTCCCACCATTTAGCTATTGTCTGTTTGAGCAGCAGCTTTGTTAAGCACCAGCATACAACTATAAAACTCACATTTCGCCAGCTCTATTTTTTGCCCGCCGATGGTTTTATCTTTAATAATTTGACCGTTCAGCATATCAGCGAGCACTTTGCCACCGTCATCACCCATCAGCTGACGCGCTAGCATATAGGATTTTTTGGCATGATTTTGACTCAGCTCTTTTTCTTTATCAGAGTCGGTCGGATTGGCATAATACCAGCCAAGTTCCAGATATTTTTCGGAATCGATAATATCTAAATAAGGCGCATCGGTATTCATAAAACGATACTTAGAAGCTGGATTACTGGCATAGTCTAGGCTGTTTTCGTCGGTACTCACCACTTTACCAAAGGTCGCTTTGATACCATCTAGCTCATCAACCGTGATCGGCTCTACTTGGTCAGCGCCCCATGCCAGCACATCATATTTTACTGGTGTGCCTTGCTGAGCAGTCGCGCCATCTAAATCAGCCGTGTCAGTCGGAGCGGTCTGCGTAGAAGTATCTGTGGCGGTCTGCTCGCTAGTGGTTGCCGCGCCAGCCTCTGGATCTTGGGCGTCTTCTTTGGTGCTATCACAGCCACTCAACGTCACGCCAACTGCCATTATCATACTGACCATCAGGGTCTGTAGGTTATTATTCAACATGGACAATGTACTCACACTTTTAGATTGATCTCAAAATAGTATTAACGAGCTGGCAGATACGCCACTGATAATGAAGAATGTTTTATTAAAAAGCTTGGTGATAACCTAGCAGTTACTAGCGCATATTGATATCGATTTTTATGCTCACTAGTTTACCCAACTGCTGAACGCTTGACTACCCTTTACGTTACGGATACCACTCCCAGACAGTACAGATTTGTTAAAGACCTCACGTTTTAAACCCCTATGTTCAATCGTGTATTTGTCGCTTGACCGCCCTATTTGTCAAACATAGCGTTATCCCTTATGATGAATGGGTTTGAACGGTTATCAATCTGACTCCTTCATGCCCTTACTGCCAGCGGACTATTTATTTATGACCCAGCACTTTATCGTTATTGGCAATCCGATTGCCCACAGCAAATCTCCTGAAATACATACGCTATTCGCCTCGCAAGCAGGCATTGATATTTGCTATCAACGCCAGTATTGCCCCGATGATGCAGCCAGCTTTGCCGCGGTCATCGAGGCATTTTTTCATGGTGGCGGTGTGGGTGCCAATGTGACGGTTCCCTTTAAACAAGTCGCTTATGCGTGCTGTCAGGCGCGTGGTGGCTTATCAGAGCACGCCAAAGTCGCCGGTGCGGTCAATACGCTACTGCTCAATAAAACACTATTAAACAGTGGCACGCCAATAGCAGAGGCGCTGTACGGCGATAATACCGATGGGCAAGGATTGGTCAATCATATCACTAGCTTAGGCTGGCCGCTGGCTGGTGCTCGCGTTGCCATCATTGGCGCTGGTGGTGCCGCGCGCGGGGCAATATTACCTTTGATTCAATCCGGTATCGCAACACTCACAATTGCCAATCGCACAGTGGGCAAAGCCACCGACTTGGTCAGTGAGCTTAGCGCTGCCAGTACGTCTATCAGTCAGCAGCAGATTACCACTTGTACGACTAGCGAGTTGAGCGGACAATTCGACATTATTATTAATGCGACATCGATTGGTCTATCGGGCGAGACCTTGCCACTGAACGACACGCTAAACACGCAATATGCCTACGACATGATGTATGGTCGCACTCTACCGTTTTTAGAGCATTTTTCGGCAAGTGGGACGCAGACCTCAGACGGTTACGGCATGCTTATCGGACAAGCCGCCTTAAGTTTTGAGCGCTGGACGGGTCACAGTATCGATGTCATACAAGCCACTAAAGCTCTTAACGCCAAATAAATTAAACCGTCATTTATATGCTGCTTTGAGCCACAAAGGCGTATGAAGCCGTATCAGACAACTTTGTCATACGCCTTTCATTTATTCTTTCGTTGTTTGACCAAAACGCGCAAGCAACCAAGCTTCTATTTGCCGTAGCGGCACACGCAAACGGCTTGAGTGTATGGCCAGACCACCGCTAAGACCGACGACGCAACCAATCGTAGTATCAAGCATACGTACACGAATGATCTCCTCGGCGACGGGCGGCACCAGCGACATGCTGCCATATTCAGCGATAAATATCGTCAACGGCGTGATAAATACCACTGCCAAGCCGTAATGACGATCGACTAATGACTCGATACAGAGCATCATTATAAAAATAGCGATCGCAACGCCCCATATCGATAGCCCCCACGACAGCATCCAACTCGCCACTGCCATTCCCACTAATGTACCGAGTAAGCGATGCATTTGTTTGATCCACATCGTGCGTAGCTGCATGCCTTGAATAATGATAAAACAGCTCACAGCCGCCCAGTAGGGATAAGGCATCTTTAGCAATATCGCGATGGCCAACGCCAAGCTCACAAAGCTGGCCACAATGAGACTGTCGCTAATCATGTCCGATTCATAAAGATAAACGGGCGCAGGCACAGTAGGACGCGTCGCTAATAAAAACAGACTATACAACAGCGCTAGTAACATCGACATACCACCACCTAACATCACTAGCCCTGTCGCTGATAGCACTTGCGCCAACGGCACAGGAATAAATAACGCGATCGCCCCTGCCATCATCACAAACAATCCTGCCGGTGGCGGCTGTCGATAGTAACGACCCAACATGACGATGGCAAAAGCAAGCAATGCAAATACGGGCAGTCTGAGCACAGGTATCTGCTGAGCGATCAGTCCGAGCGCAAAGCTCAACACCATGGCAAATCCCCACGCCATGACCGTCACCAAACGATACGGTAGTGTGCCTGACAACGGCAAGTTGAGGATAATCATTGCCCCCAGAGAAGCCTTAATACCTGAAGACAAAGCATCAAAATAAGCACCGACGAACACGGGGAAGCTAATGGCAATGGCAGCGATAATCGGCATATGCCATGGTCTTTTGCTGCGATTAACTGTTAACAAATGCGGAAGTTCACCCAACACTAACGACTTAATATAGGCAAACCGTTCTGCCAGCCAAGTTATCCAACTTGCCTTACGCTTTGATGCGCTCATGAATCGATTTTCCTCTTGCCTCGATATTGCGCCGATTGATGGAACACTGTACTTCTTACTTTAGTTTGCATGATGTTTGAATGAAAATGACTCGTAATGCTATTATTTAAACGTGAATATGTTACCGACACATAACTTAATTTAATATATAATAATACAAACTATGAATATTAGTTATGAGTTATATATTTGTCGCTATAGAAGTCTTATACTTGGATAACTATCCTAATAGTTAACCTTTATCAAGTAACACTTAGCGACTTTCATAACAGACGATATTTTAATAAGTTTAACTCACCATCTACAATATCATTCATTTGTATCAAAATAAGCAAACATCCGCTCGAATAAACTCTGGTTTTCAATCCTAAGTCTACGACAGCGAATTAACCAAAGAGACCGACTATGTTAACTTACAAAGCACCTTTACGTGATATCAAGTTTTTAATAAATGATGTGTTCGACTATCAAACGCATTATAAAAGCTTAGACAATGGCGAAAACGCTGACCCTGAAACCGTTGATATGATTCTTCAAGGTATGGCAGATTTTGCCGAAAACGTCTTGGCACCTTTATATCAGCCAGCTGATGCAGAAGGCTGTCATTTTGAAAATGGCGTAGTCACAACCCCTAAAGGTTTCAAAGACGCTTATGACCAGTTTGTAGAAGGCGGTTGGCAAGGTATTTCTTATCCTGAACAATACGGTGGTATGAACTTACCGACTTCATTGAACCTAATCAAAGCTGAAATGATCGGTACGGCGAACTGGCCATGGGCAATGTATCCTGGTCTATCTACAGGCTGTATCAACACCATTATGCAGTATGGTACAGATGAGCAAAAAGAGACTTATCTACATAAATTGGTCGAAGGCTCTTGGGCAGGCACCATGTGTCTGACTGAACCACAATGTGGTACTGACTTGGGTCAAGTAAAGTCAAAAGCCATTCCACAAGATGACGGTAGCTACAAGCTGGGCGGCACCAAAATCTTTATCTCAAGTGGTGAGCATGACTTAACCGATAACATCATTCACATTGTGCTAGCACGTCTACCGGACGCACCAGAAGGCACACGTGGTATTTCATTGTTTATCGTACCGAAATTTCTGCCAAATGCTGAAGGCGAAAGTGGCGAGCGCAATGGCGTTTCTTGTGGTTCTATTGAACACAAAATGGGCATCAACTCATCAGCAACTTGTGTCCTAAACTTTGATGATGCGGTCGGTTACCTCATTGGTGAGCCAAACAAAGGCTTAAAAGCCATGTTTACCTTTATGAACACCGCTCGTATCGGTACTGGCATCCAAGGTTTGGCGCACACTGAGCTGTCTTTCCAAAACGCCCTACCGTATGCGAGAGATCGTCGCTCAATGCGTACGTTGTCAGGGACTAAAGATCCTGAGAAAGTAGCCGATGCTATCATTCATCATGCTGACGTACGTCGTATGCTATTGACCCAAAAAGCCTTTGCTGAAGGCGGTCGCTCGATGATTTATCATTCAGCGCGCTATGCAGATAAAATGGCACAAGGCATCATCAATGGCGATGACGAAGAGTTTGAAAAATGGGATGATAAACTTGGCTTCTATACGCCTATCCTCAAAGGCTTTTTAACTGAGCTAGGCATTGAAGCGGCCAAACACGGTCAGCAAGTATATGGCGGTCACGGTTATATCAAAGAGTGGGGCATGGAGCTAATCGCTCGTGATGCGCGTATCGCTACTATGTACGAAGGTACAACTGGTATTCAGGCACTTGATTTGCTCGGTCGTAAGGTTATCTTGCAGTCTAAAGGTAAAATCATCCGCGATTACACCTCAAGTATCATGAAATGGTGTGGCGAGTATGCACTTGATAAAGACATGCGTAAATTCGTTTGGGCATTGACCAAGCTTTGTGCTGAGTGGAATACCTTAACGGTTCGCTTGATGCTAATGGCTCGTAAAGACCGTGAAATCATCTCAGCAGCATCAGACGATTTCTTGATGTACTCAGGCTATGTCATGATGGGTTATCACTGGGCACGTATGGCGGCTGTCGCTTATGACAAGCTTGAAAATGGCGGCACAGAATCACCAGAGTTCTACAAAGCCAAAATCCAAACTGCTGAGTTCTACTTCGATAAACTATTGCCACGTACCTCAGGTCACGCCGAAGGTATGGTTGCACCAAGCAGCAGCATGACTGCCATGAAAATCGAAAACTTTGCTTTCTTAGATTAAGATTTAAGATTAAAAGCAAATTCGTTAATCATTGATAAAAAAAGCGCCTATTATTTAGGC
The DNA here is from genome assembly GCF_904846665.1 of Psychrobacter sp. Pi2-51. Taxonomy (NCBI): domain Bacteria; kingdom Pseudomonadati; phylum Pseudomonadota; class Gammaproteobacteria; order Moraxellales; family Moraxellaceae; genus Psychrobacter; species Psychrobacter sp. Pi2-51. Next base: position 210,922 of record NZ_CAJHBP010000002.1, on the reverse strand, counting down.
GCTTTTTTATGCTTAACTAAAAGTCAGAGAATACTAGATCTGGAAATAATAGATAGATGACAAACTCAGTTAGGAGGCTATGATGTTGTCCATGAATAACAAAAGCACTTTATTAACCACACGAGTGATAAAAACGCTGTTGCTGAGTGCCACATTAATAGGTGTTAGCACGAATAGTGCGTTGGCTAAAAGTAGCGACACCCCTATTCAGTTTGCTAAAGGTGCTATCAGTAGCACGGTAACTGGTCAGCTAAAGCCTAATGAAAACGAGCACTGGTATCGTTTTCACACCAACAGTTGGCAATATGCCATCATTAATATTGCGCCACTCGTTGGTACGCCTGAGACTGCCAATGTCGGTGTGCTGCATATGCCCAATGGCACACAAGATGGCACCAAAGGCGGTATCATTTATCAAGGCTGCTTGCCTGTCACGGGGACTTATCGATTGCGCATTGCTCGTAATCTGATGGCCACCCAAGGTCAAACGGCAGGTTATAGCGTTGAAGTGATTGTCTTACCTAAGTATGCCAGCGAGCCACTGTGCGAGTATTTGTAGATTTATTAAAATACGAGTAACGGTAAAGCCCACGGCAAATATTGATTACTAATACTATTCACCAAGCATTTTTTATGATAGACCGCACTAATCTCTTCAACTTCCACGCATATCTGCAATGCTGAACGTCCCGATTGCGCGGCGCTCAATTGATTTTCTATCGTTGCGACCAATAGCTCTGCCAACTGATTGCGAACGGCAATATCGCGTCCTGTCATCATTTTTAGATGCGCGTAAATAAATCCATTGGCCTGCTCATCATCTTCCACACCCACCAGAAATGTTTGGATGGGTAGGATGCGTGCTTTGATATCAGTTTGTTGTTTGAACTGACCACTGTCCCATAGCACTTTATTGAGCGACTTGAGCAATGATTCTTCATGAGCAATACTGACGTTAGGCGTCACTTGGATGGTTAAATGCGGCATGAGTCTATCCTTAAAGAAGTGTGAATAATGAGTGAAAATTTAGTGTCCATATCAAGTCTGAGTTTAACCATTAGTCATCGGTAATATCAGCAAAACAGGCCTCAAGAGTGGCAGCCAATTGTGTCGGTGGTAATTCGATTTCTAACCCGCGGCGACCGCCGCTCACATAAATGGTTGGCTGCTGTTCAGCCGACATATCAATGACGGTCGTCAAGCGCTTCTTTTGTCCAAGGGGACTAACCCCGCCCAGTACATAACCTGTACTACGTTCGACTTGCTTAGGGTCTGCCATTTGTACTTTTTTGCAGGCTATCAATTTATGAGCCGATAAGGCTTTGGCCATTTTTTTGAAGCTCAGCATTTTGTCCACTGGCAAAATAGCCACTGCCAGTGAGCCATTGTCAGTGGTTACCACCAAAGTCTTAAACACTTGAGCTAATGGAATGCCCAGTTTTTCGGCAGCTTCCAATCCATAAGAAGCGGCATTACTGTCGTGAGTATATTCGTGCAGCTGATAATCAAGGCCGCGCTGTTTGGCAAGTTTGATAGCAGGAGTCATAGGTATTTAACTTATGGTTATGTAATTGAAATAAGTGAGAGTAAAGATTAGGGCGTGTCCTCAATTCAACCGATAGCGATCTAAAGTTTGATATTTAGTAGTAGTTTACGCCACTATGTCATTGCGCTAAAGCCTTTATACCTCAAATAATTAAGCATCTCACCCGGTATTTAACTCTCGAAATGGTCACCAAATCGTATTAATATTAGCAGTATATACAGACACAATATATCGCTTTGATGGCTTTTATGGCATCATGAGGGCAATACAATTTACTAATTTTGATATCCATTATGATACCCAGTTTCTTAAAGAATAAGTTCCTAAAAAAACGGATTTTTAAAGCGCCAGTCGCGACCGATAGCCAGTCAGCGACAGGCAGCGATGCAGTAACCGATGACGCTGCAATTGCGACTAAGCCTTACTCGAATGCGCCCATCAATCAGCTATATCGCAAGGTATCGGGTCAACTGCTCGATATCGCTGTTAAGCCGAAGCTGTTGGGTGAGTTGCCAGAGTTTGATACTGACGATCAGACGCTGAGATTTTATGTGCTGCAAGATTATTCGCGCTCCAACAGTATTTTGATCGATTTGCAGACGCAAGAGCACAATCTGCCACCAGCATTGGTTGGGGTAAATGACGCCGCCCATAATATTAAAGAGAATGCGGCCATCATATTTTTGCACCATCCCCATGCCAAAGACAGTCAGCTATCACCGCGCCTTTCTCGTTTGGTGTCTGCTGTTTTACAGTATCCAGAGCTAAAAGTGCGTCTGGTGCCAGTATCTATATTGTGGGGACGCGCACCTGAGAAAGAAGACTCCCTCTTTAAGCTTTTAACGGCTGATAACTGGGAAGATCCCAGCATTACCAAGCAGTTATTTAATATTGGGGTGATGGGACGCGATACCTTTGTCCAGTTCCATCCACCGCAAGACTTGCGTACCCTTATTAATGACAATCTTAAAGGACACGTAGAAGGTCCAGCTGTCTTTGATTCTGTTGCCACTGATTCAGTCAATTCTACTACTGATGGCACCAATGAGACGGATACCGTACCAAGTTATGCGTTGGTCGCGGCTGCCGATGGCAATCGTGAGATGGTGCGCATGCTGCAACAACAGCTCAAAATCTACCTAGACAAGCAGCGCGCCAGTATGCTCGGTCCTGATTTATCAGATCGACGCAACTTGGTCGATAAACTGGTTTATTCACCAGCGATTAAGCATGCGATAGAAGCCGAGGCCGAAGCATCAGGTATCAATGTTCGTGACGCCCGTAGCCTCGCGAAGGGCTATGCCAATGAAATGGTGAATGACTACTCCTACCCGATTATTCGTGTCTTTGATCGATTTTTGACGTGGTTATGGACACAGCTTTATGACGGTGTAGAAGTCCATCATTTTGAGCGAGTGCGCGAGCTGGCAACAGATCACGAAATCATCTACGTGCCTTGTCATCGTAGTCATGTCGACTATCTGCTACTGTCTTACGTTATCTACAAGCGTGGTCTGAGCATCCCTTACGTTGCAGCAGGTGATAACTTAGATGTGCCCGTCTTAGGTCCACTATTACGCGGAGCGGTGGCGTTTTATATTCGTCGTAGCTTCCGTGGTAATGCGCTTTATACCGCTGTGTTGCGCGAATATATGCATACGCTTATTACTCGTAATACGCCTATCGAATACTTCATCGAGGGCGGTCGCTCACGCTCAGGACGTCTGCTACCACCAAAGATGGGCATGCTGGCGATGACTGTACACAGCCAGTTACGCCAAACCAATAAGCCAGTGGTATTCATTCCAACTTACATCGGCTATGAGCGGATCATGGAAGGCGGTACTTATGTGGGTGAACTAAAAGGCAAGCCAAAAGAGTCTGAATCTTTAATCGGCTTACTCAAAGTTGGTCGTAAAATTGAGCGCATTTTTGGCAATGTCCATCTAAGTTTTGGTAAACCGCTTCACCTTAGCGACTTTATGACAAAGTTCGATGTGGCAGCCAATAGCTTACCGACTGATCGCACTGATACCCCACTCGATGTCAAAACCAGCGCCATGGTCGACAACATCGGTGTAAAAATCATGCAGCATATCAATAAAGCTGCGGTGGTCAATCCCGTATCGTTACTGTCATTAGTGCTTCTGTCTGCTCCCAAAGCAGCACTAGATGAAGATATCTGCCGTGAGCAAATCGCGCTCTATCAAGGTCTTGCTCAGCAGCTGGCTTATTCAGAGGATACGGTCATCACTGATATGAGCCCGCAACAGATTATCGATTATGGGGTCAAGCTCAAACTGATCGAACGTATTCCGCATATTTTAGGCGACATCATTCAGGTCGCAGACAAGCAAGCAGCACTGCTTAGCTACTTCCGTAATAACATTTTGCATGTCTTTATTCTGCTATCATTCCTAGCTGCTTTAGTCGCGCGCAATGGACGTATCGAACGCAGTCGTTTGGATAATATTGCCGAGCAATTATATCCATTTTTACAAAGTGAGCTGTTTTTATATTATCCAGCACATGGCTTAGCCGAAACGCTCAACAAAAAAGTAGATAATCTGCTCAGTCATGGACTGATCGTCGAGTTGGGTGATGGCGTACTTAGCGTCCCCGAATCCAATAGCAAATGCTATCAGCAACTACAAGTGCTTGCGACGCCAGTTGAGCAAAGCCTTGAGCGTTACTTTATGACGCTTGCCCTCCTTGCTCAACAAGGCTCTGGCAACCTGACTGAAAACGAAGTCGTTGATCTGTGCCACTTGCTCGGTCAGCGCTTGTCTGTGCTGTATGCGGATGACATTCCTGACTTCTTTGACCGCGCCTTATTTACTAGTTTTATTAGCGCTTTGACTCGCCTTGACTATCTACAAAAGGACGATGAAACGGGCATACTGACCTTTGACCACCGTATTCATGACATTGCGCATCATGCCAAATACGTGCTAACGCCTGATATGATGCAAATCTTGCAGCAAGTCGCCAGCTTAGACGAAGAGGAAATTACCCATGCGATTACTGAGATTAGTAATAAAAAGCAGCGTAAATTTGGGCGCAAGCGTTAATTTATAACCAGTTATCTTAAGTAAATGCAGCACAAAAAAAGACCTCTAACGATTAGAGGTCTTTTTTATTGGATTGCAATATACTAAACAGCCGTATTAGTTCGTAATCTTCTTATACTTCATACGCTTAGGAGTGGCAGCATCACCCATGGTCTTTTTACGGTAGGTCTCAAACTCAGAGTAGTTACCATCGAACCAAACAGGGCCTTCTTCTTCGAACGCCAAGATATGGGTGGCGATACGGTCAAGGAACCAGCGATCATGCGACACGACCATGACGGTACCTGGGAATACTTGAATCGCATCCTCTAGCGCACGCAAGGTTTCGATATCCAAATCGTTTGATGGTTCATCGAGGAGTAATACGTTCGCACCCTGCTTTAGCGTCTTCGCCAGTTGCAAGCGGTTACGCTCACCACCAGATAACTGCCCGACATGCTTCTGCTGGTCTGAACCTTTAAAGTTAAAGCGACCGATATAAGCACGACTTGGCGTGGTATATTCACCAACAGTGATGATGTCGAGGCCGTCAGACACTTCTTCCCAAACGGTTTTGCTATCGTCTAAGTTGTCACGTACCTGACCAACATAAGCCACTTTGACACTTTCACCCAAATCAACGGTTCCAGTATCTGGCGTATCACGTTCAGTAATCATGTTAAATAGCGTGGTTTTACCCGCACCATTTGGACCAATAATACCGACGATAGCACCTGCTGGGACGTTAAAACTTAGGTTTTCATAGAGCAAACGATCGCCAAATGATTTAGAGATGTCATTAATCTCAATAACCTTGTTACCCAAACGTGGACCAGGTGGAATATAAATCTCAGCCGTCTCGTTGCGCTGCTGGAACTCTGTTGAGTTCAGCTCTTCAAAGCGTTGTACACGAGATTTAGACTTGGCTTGTTGGCCTTTTTGGTTTTTACGAATCCACTCAAGCTCTTTTTTCAGCGCTTTAGCAAAGGATTCTTCTTGCTTATTCTGCTGCTCTAGACGCGTGTTCTTTTGCTCTAGCCACTCAGTATAGTTGCCTTCGTACGGATAGCCATGGCCACGGTCAAGCTCCAAAATCCACTGCGCGACATTATCCAAGAAATAGCGATCATGGGTAATGGCAACGATAGTACCGCTGTAGTTCTGCAAGAACTGCTCAAGCCATGCGACAGATTCGGCGTCCAAATGGTTGGTCGGTTCGTCAAGTAACAGCATATCAGGGCGTGATAATAGCAAACGACACAGCGCCACACGGCGTTTTTCACCACCTGACAGTCTACTAACATCCGCATCCCATGGCGGCAGACGTAAGGCATCAGCGGCTTTTTCTAACTGAGTGCTTAAGTTATGGGCATCCCATGTTTGGATGATGTCTTCCATTTTGCCTTGCTCTTCAGCAAGTTTATCGAAATCTGCATCAGGTTCAGCGTATTCAGCATAGATAGCATCTAAACGAGCGAGCGCATCTAACGCTTCGCGCATGCCGTCTTCGACGTTACCACGTACGTCTTTGCTGTCGTCAAGCTGTGGTTCCTGCGGCAAATAGCCGATTTTGGTGCCCGTTTGCGCGCGTGCTTCGCCACTAAATTCTGTATCCACGCCTGCCATGATGCGTAGCAAGGTTGATTTACCTGAGCCGTTGATACCGAGTACACCGATTTTGGCACCCGGAAAAAACGATAGGTTGATATTTTTTAGAATTTCACGCTTAGGTGGAACAAGTTTTGACACGTTGTTCATCGTGTAAATATATTGAGCCATTAACACTCCGATAGACTGCATAGAAGAGGCAAGCAAATCATACTTAGCAATGATGCCAAGCGTGCTGCACCTCAAAATCAGGGTTACAAATTATAGGCCATTATCGCATTGTGGCGCATACCCTGCAAGCTAGTAGATGGCTTTAGCACTCTTTGGCATTGATTTCGTATTTTTGCACCTATAAGCGCAAGTTTTTACGCCTATCAGCACAAGATTATTTGCTTAAATGCAGCCTATAATAGTCAGTATAAGCCCTAATTTGAACAATAATCATATCACCCTGATACGCTTCTGTTTTATAAACTCCACAAAAAGTTGCAGCAAATTTTTCGCAAAATTAATGAATAGCCGTTAAGATGTTAGATATTCTTAATAAAATATTTCAGTAATTGTAGAGTCTTTTTGTCTGTTCTAATATGTGTAAACGCTGATAAGAATAACGGCAAAAGCAGTTAGGCGAGCAGTCAAACGCACGACTTTACAATGATTGAAAAGCATATGATAAAAGGTATTCTATGACGACCGGCTACCGCCCTGAGATTATCCAACGCGCGTTCGTTGATTTTATTGGGTCGCGCCTGCATCCGTTTTGGTCATTGACCACACCCAAACTTCGCCTTGTGGCACGGCAGGTTCTCAATGAAGAATTGATTGCGCTGCAATTTGAAGTCAATCAGGCGTTCAAACGACAGGCATTTTCGGTCAATGATAGCTGGCAAGGTGGTCAATATATTCATTTGACCGTACCTATCGATGGCATCAATCACCAGCGCAGTTACTCGCTGGTTGGGCTGTTTCCTCAGCCAAAAAATTTACATGATGCTATTTTCACTAAAAACCTTGTAGACAATAGTGTTGCTAATAACGCTGACAATAATACTGAGGATCGCGCTAGCAACACTCTACATGCTACCGTCACTATTGCTATCAAATCGCAAGGGCTGGTTTCGGACTATCTGACCAGACAAGCGCCACTTGGTTCGATCTTTAATAGTAGCGTTCCGAGCGGTGACTTTACCTTAGCGGATACATCAGAAAAATTAGTCAAGCAAAAAAGTGGACTGCCACAATCTGAGCAGTCGCCCCTCTTATTTGTCGCTGGTGGTAGCGGTATTACCCCAATGTTAGGGTTAATTACTCAAGCATTGACACAACGACGTCACGTTACTTTGTTATATTATTATCGTTCGACATTGGCAAGAGCGCCTTTTCAAGCGTACTGGCAACGACTAGCTACCACCTATCCCAACTTTGCTTATTATATGGTTAATACCACTGATCCAAGTAACCACAGTAGCCAGCTAGCAGGCACGCGACATTTAGACGCTGATACTTTATCACTGCTACCATTATCATTAGCAGAGTCGACGATATTCGCTTGCGGCTCATCCTCATTATTAGCAGGGCTTTACCGCGCCCTTGACACACTAAGCCCGCCAACAGATGAGGAGAGCTTAACTAACAAGCACTCTCTACGAGACAACGTGATTATCGAACATTTTGGCACGGCATTGACCGATGCTGATATGAACGTTGGCACAGGTGAGTCAAGCGAAACGGCAGATATAGCAGCGCAAACGGTATATTTACGCGGGCGACAGCAGCAGTTTAGTAGTCGCACCACGTTGCTTTTAGGGGCTGAGCAAGCAGGCATACGGCTGAGCTATGGCTGTAGACAAGGAATATGCCAGCTGTGTCGCTGCCAAAAAATAAGCGGTGTCGTCAAAAATATCCAAACGGGCAAAGTGAGCAGCAATGGTTATGAATCCATTCAGACCTGTATCAATATACCAATGACAGAAGTTATTTTAGATGTATAAAGCATGTTGCTTCTATTGAGCGGCCATTTTTAATAGAGACTCATAGATATTTTTTATAGATAGACTTACAGTGTTGGTACCGCCTTCTTAACGGTTTTAAAGCGTTTAAAATATTTTGTGAACCAAAAATAAAGCCCCGCTCACTCATTAATTATTCTTATCATTATTACTGTTTGATTAATACCTGCCCTAGGGCGTGTCATCATTTAGATTGTGAGGCTTAAAATGAGAAAAATTGCAGCCAAACAAGGAAGAAATTGCCGTAAATATGAACATATTGACAAGATTTCTGATGATGTTTGGCAAAATTTAGCCATTTTAAGACCACTAAATGTATCAATGTGCTAATTGATGACATGCCCTAGGTAAACTAACTAAAATACAGCAACTTGTACCAGATTTCGATAGATTAACGCTTTAGCATATTATATGCTAAAACTCACTAGAATCATTGGACCGACGCTGTCGTCTGACACCCTAAGCAGTCTCGGTCAAGGACTATCTATGCGCTTATTACCCTCTATGTTCACCGCACAGTCTGCCGTGCCTACATTTTCTGGATTAACGACTGTACCGCCAAAGCAAGGTTTATATCCAACCTTGAGCGGCTCGCAATTGTCAAAAGCGCGTACAGAAGCCTTGGCTGCTGAGCTAAACACTCTGTATCAGAGCGTGATGGACTCACTGGGTGCTGATGATGCTCGCTATATTCAGCGCGTTTATAGCACCGTCGTCTATAGTGAAGTGCTGGCACGTGGTCTACTGGCTGTCGCAGGTCGACTGTCATCACGACGACGTATAGTGGCGACTTGGTTATTGGGTACTTCTTTATTAAGTTTTAGCAAAATCTTAAACAATATGGAGCTTGGTCATAATGTCATGCACGGGCAATATGACTGGATGCAGCATCCGCATCTGAATAGTAAGCAGTTTGATTGGGACATCGTTTGTCCTGCCCCACTATGGCAGCATTCGCACAATTATCTGCACCATACTTATACCAATATCGTTGGTCGCGATCACGACGTCGGTTATCATTTGATTCGAGTGACTGACGAGCAGCCTTGGGTGCCAGAAGATCGCTACAACTTGCTTAGTACCGCAGGACTGGCACTTGGATTTGAGTGGGCAGTTGCTTTTCATGATATTCAGATCAGTACCGATGAGTATGCGGACTCTCCTGATCTGCATAACATCATGCAGCAAAAATCTCGCGCCTTATTTGCCAAAATCGGTCGGCAAGTGGGCAAAGACTATATTGCCCTGCCAGCCTTAGCAGCAGTAACGATGGGGCGTCGTAGCGGCATAAGTACATTGAGCGGCAATCTCACTGCCAATATCGCTCGCAATATCTGGACGTGGGCAGTGATATTCTGTGGTCATTTTACCGAACAGGCGCATATCTACACCCATCTCGATGCTAACGAAAGCAAAGGTGACTGGTATGTCCGTCAAATCCTAGGCTCTAGTAATATTCAAGGTAGCAAATGGTTTCATCTTTTAACGGGTAATTTGTCACACCAGATCGAGCACCATATCTTCCCTGATATGCCCGCTCGCCATTACGCGCGTATCGCGCCACAAGTACAGGTAATCTGCCAAAAGTATGGCTTGTCTTATAACACTGGTCGGTTTGGTCGCCAATTCAAACAAGTAATAGGTCGTATCAAGCATTTTAGCAAACCAAGTGCAGAAGAATGGCAGGCACATTTGCAAGCGCAATCTAATCTACCAGCGCATGCAAATAATGTTGTCGAACCAAAAGATGAACCGATCATGCGCGGCTTAAGTAAATATCTACCGCCTGTGGTGCAAAACGCCTTATTTTATGCCAAGTAGATGTTGTAAGAATGAACGGTAACATTTCGCCTATCTGTATTTACCATAAGCATTCGTAAGTATCTATTATATCTATGAGCAATGACTCATAATAAAGATTGGCAATGACTCACATAAAGAAATAACTAATTATAAAAACAAGTCATTTCATACAAACATTAATAATGCGAAAACTTATAAAAAATGGAGTGCTATATGAACGATAATATTGACAAAAAACACTTAGATATTGTCCATGATGAACAAGCCAAACGTTTTGAGACCTCAATCAATGGTCACACTGGCTATATCAGCTATCAAGAACGCGACGGAAAACTCGTCTATGACCATACTATCGTACCGCAAGAATTGGGTGGGCGCGGTGTCGGTTCAGGTCTAGTCAAACATGCGCTAGACTATGCGCGCGAACAGGATAAAAAAGTCGTGCCACAGTGCTCGTTTGTCGCCTCTTACATCAGCAAACACCCTGAGTATCAAGATTTGGTATAGTCGAATACCATCCTTTAGCTCTATTAAAATCCAATAATTGATGCCACACTACCCTCCTATTTGTTTGCTATCTACAATCATATATTTATTCTTAAATATCTGACAAGATATCGAATATAGGTGGGTTTTTTGTCCTATTTTAATCATAAAATCCATATAGCATTTACTAAAATGGAGAAGTCTACCAATAACCAAAAGCTAGCGAATACTCGACCAGTAAATCCAACATAATAATAAAGGAGACCGCTATGAGTAGTTTATCTGACAAACAAATTGATCTACAGCTAGAAGACTTGGCTGGCTGGCAGCGCGATGGCAACGGTATCATTAAGAGCTATAAATTTAACGACTTTATCGAAGCCATAAGCTTTATGAACCAAGTTGCATTTCACGCCGAAGCACTCGAACATCATCCTGAATGGCACAACACTTATAACGTCGTAGATGTGCGTCTAACGACCCATGATACGGGTGGTATTACCAGTCTTGACATTCGTTTGGCCAAACGCATGGAACATATTATTCAGCCCAAACATTTATAATTATTTAGCTCGCCTCTTTTATATATAGAGACGTATTTAACAATTCAAGCAATATCTTTAGTAAAAAATCCCCATAAAAAAAGTCCTCAATCGAGGACTTTTTCTTATTACTGAGTAACGTTTATTTTGTTCAAAATATCATTACATTTTACGACTAACAAACGCGACGATGAACAAGATCACAGCCAATGCTAGCAAAATGTATGCGAAGTTTGCAGACAGTCCAGCGACACCGCCAAACCCTAGGAAACTTGCGATAAGTGCGATTACGGCAAAAATAATAGCCCAACGAAACATAGATTTCTCCTCAATAATTATCAAAAATCAGATGCTAAGACACATATAACAGACCTTATAAACGACCGTTACTAATACTTGCCTTACCTCATCCAATATCCATTTTAAGTTGTTGTTTTTTTAATACTGTCTATAACTGCTTACAAACATAGATTAGCAATGTTTCGCACCGATAAACGTTCATTTTGGTAATAATATCGGTAGGTTATGTAACCTTTGTAGCAAATCTTAATGTGCCGACATTTTTGCTTGGCTTTTCGAGATTTATATGTAGAGATAGTAAAATACCCCTCAATCCCTAGCATTTCCCTCTTATAGTCTGCTATAAACCATCACAGTTCACACTAACGGGTTTCTACTTACGGCTAACATGTCTTAGAATAGAGTCAATGGCATATAAAAAATGATTTTTTATTTCTACCATTCAGTATGAGATCACATATAAAAAACACTTATTAAGGATAATAAATATGGCTACAAATACGGATACTTCGAAGACTATCAATGCAGCAGATGATAATAAGCCGACCGGTAGCGAACAGCGTCCTTACACCATCGTCTTATATGGTGCGACAAGTTTCGTTGGGCAAATCACCGCCCATTATTTAACAAGCTTTTTGTATAATGCCAAAAATAAAAACGGCGATAGCGTCACGTGGGCGATAGCGGGTCGTGACGAGGACAAGCTTAACGAATTACAGTCCAAGCTTGAGAACAAAGTAGACATCATTATAGCCAACAGTAAGGACGCTGCCAGTCTTGATAAGATGACCAAACAAACACAAGTCATTATCTCAACCGTCGGCCCTTACCTAAAATATGGTGAGCCGTTGATCAAGTCTTGCGCCGAAAATGGTACAGACTATGTCGATCTCACCGGTGAAGCTATCTTTATCAAAGACATGATGGACAAATATCAAGAAACTGCCAAACAAAGCGGTGCTCGTATCGTCAACTCCTGTGGTTTTGATTCTATCCCGTCAGATTTGGGCGTTTATTTTACCCAGCAGCAGGCAGAATCTCAGTTCGATAGCACTTGTGATGTGATTCACATGCGCGTAAAAGCGGCAAAAGGGGGTTTATCTGGTGGTACGATTGCCTCGATGGCGACCATCTTTGAAGAAGTGGGACAAGATAAATCACGTCGTAAGCAAGTGGCAAACCCTTATCTGCTTAATGATGATAAAGACGTGCCTAGCGTGCGCCAAGCCAATATCAGCAAGCCAGAATATGACAGTGAGCACAAACGCTGGTTGGCTCCTTTTGTGATGGCAAGCATCAATACCCGTATCGTACATCGCAGTAACCAACTACTCGGCTATGAATATGGACGTGATTTTAAATATGACGAAGCCATGTGGATGACAGATGGCATAAAAGGTAAGCTGTCGAGCTATGCACTGAGCGCTGGGCTGTTAGGATTTGCCACCGCGATGATGATTAAGCCAAGCCGCGAGCTCCTGTCCAAGCACGTCCTACCAAAAGCTGGTTCTGGCCCGTCAAAGTCTGATCAAGATAATGGTTACTACGATATTCGTCTCTTTGGCCAAACTGCCAATAAAGACACCATCAATACCAAAGTAACGGGCGACAAAGATCCTGGCTATGGCAGTACATCACGCATGCTGGCACAAGCGGCCTTGTGTTTAGCGCAAGATATTAGCAAAGACGATGTCTGTGGTGGGTTTTGGACGCCAGCATCTGCAATGGGCAACAAACTGCTAACGCGCCTAGAAACGCATGCAGGTCTTAGCTTCGAAATAGTCGAGGGTTAGACTTTTATAGATTATAGAGTGATAAAGTCTTAAGTTTTACTGACCGTATCTTGGTAACAGGGTACGGTTTTTTAATAGGTAAAATTTCCCATGATTTTTTAGCAGATGTTAATAAATAATAATAACGTACATTTTTGGTGAACAATGTTGCCAGTTTTCGCTTTTTTTATACATTATGCTACACATTCTTAGCCTGATGTCACAGCCATCTATTAGCAACTGACGTAGCATTAAAAACGTTAAAGTAAAGAAAAATTAAGGCAGAAACGTTGAATTAGAAACTATGACGTTATTTATTAAGTAAGTGATTTTAGTAAGTAAGGAATTACTTCACTAATGACTTTCACTAATGATTCAGTATAAAAATAAGCCCTATAAGCAAGCCACCATTCTGACTACAACACATCTATTTATAATTAAAAGGAAGTAACTATGAAATTGAATATATTGACCGCCGCTGTCATCACCTCAGGTCTGGCAATGATTGGCAGTAATGCAAATGCTGGGATGACGACCGATACTCACGGCAACGTAGGTTACGACAGTTACGACGAGTGCGTCACCGCTGTCAAAGATGGCTCAGCCAAATTTTATACCCCTTATACGTATCAAAATCCCAAACGCCAAGCTGGTGAAACCTCTGTCAAAAAGATGCGCTTATCTGATGTTATGATTCCACAGAATGTCGTTGACAGCAATAACTTGAATACTAGCGACTATGCAGCAGGCGCTTGTGATTTAGGCGTTGGACAATCGAATGGTCGATACGGAGTGTCGGGTGCCTTGGTCGGAAAATACGTTCCCATCGCTGCTGATATGCCAGTCAACGTTTATATGGACAAAAACGGCAATCCTGTCCGTCTAAGTATGCAACAGTGTGACAATCATTTTAGCACCAAATTCCCGACACCGATTATGGCTGAAGTCACTGAATCTGACGCGCCAGAAGCACAACTTGCGATTACTGAAGAGCGCAATGTAGAGCCAGTCATTATCGAAACCACTCGTGTTATTCGACCCGCTAAGTATCGGGTAAAAGAAGTAATCGTCGCCCCCGTGGATCAAATCAAACGTGTCAACACGGCTAACGGTACTGCCATTGCTGTGGAAGACGCTGGACGTACTGTCGTCGTTGGCGAAGCAGCAGATGCCGAGGTAATCGACAGTACAGAAATTAGCCAGACTTTCCCAGTTATCCGTGTCCCTGATAATGACTTACAGCAGCGCGTTATCGACCCTACGACTGGTAGATATGTCATCGTCGAATAGTTTTTTCTACAGGACAAAGGCTTGACTCTCAGTAGGTCATGCGCTTATTTAGTAACCGACATACCTAAAGATAAGGTAGCAACGCTCATATTCTTACCTGACAATAAGAATACAATAGTTGCACAAAGTCACCTGCGAGCGCTTGTCTGTTAGATTTTTAATCTATGTACTACTGAAATAATAATGGCTTAGTTGGTATTCTCTTGCTTAGAGTTTTATTAGATGATTTTATAAAGCTTTTCGTTCAAATTGGTCATGATAATCGCTATACGGTTGTCATGATTTTATTTTATCTACACATTAAATGTTAGATATACTAAATATATATATTCAAAATACTAAATTAATTTACGATAAACGAAAGCATGTAAATAAGCGTCAAGTTTGAAATACTTTAAGCTGACACTATAAGAATGCAAACTGAGGAATCAACTGATGAAAAACCGTACCCTACCTTTATCGTTACTTATTGGTGCCGCACTTACTATCCCAAGCTTGGCCATGGCAGCACCTGCTGAGACTGCACAAGCAGATATGCAAAATGCTACTACCGCTACCACACTCGAGACTGAAGCTATAAATGCTGACAATCAATCAGTACCAAATCAATCTAATTCGATTCAGATCAGCGAAACTCAGCGCATCTCAAGAGCAAGCGTGAATAGCAACGCTAATCAACAGCAAATGGCGCCTAAGCTTCAAGTACAACAACAAGCTATGCAGCAAGCTATGCAAGCCAAACAACAAGCCGAACAACAAGCCGAACAACAAGCGATGCAAGATCCAGAAGAAGCAATGCAACAACAAGAGATGCTACAAGAAGATCCACAAGAAGATATGCTAGATGAAGAGGATTTATTAGAGTCGGAACAAGACGACCAATAAGCTGAGTTATTAGCCACGCTAAAGCACTTCTAGTAATATATGTTTCAAATATATTCCCAATAAAAAAGGCAGCCTAATGGCTGCCTTTTTTATTGATTATTTCTGTTAATTATTTAGAAATGACTTAAGAAACTCATAAAGCCACTTATTTTTTAGTTTTAGTCACGCCAGCTTCTTGTAACAAGGCACCAAACGTACCTAACTTGCTAGGTGCTTCTGTTTTATCAGCTCTTGGCGCTTTGCTACGATTGTTGCTCGCGTTGTCTTTATCCTGACGCTTACCACGTGGCTTAGACGGACGTTTATCAGCAGCTGGGCGACTGCTACTTGGACGGTCACTACGCGAGCGATTACCCTTCTCATCAGAACCAGCATCTCTCGCAGTAGGTTTTGCTGCTGGGCGTGCAGGTTTTTCAGATTCAGGCTTCATGCTAAACCCGATACGACCACGTTTTTCATCAATAGAGATAACACGAACTGACACGATATCACCCGGCTTGACGCGGTTCATTGGATCGGCAACGAAATCATTGGCCATCTGTGAGATATGCACTAAGCCATCTTGATGGACACCAACGTCAATAAAGCAACCAAAAGCCGTCACATTGGTAACTACGCCTTCTAACGTCATCCCTTCGCTCAGATCTTTGATGCTATTGACATCATCACGGAAATTAGCCGTTTTGAACTCAGGACGTGGATCACGTGCTGGTTTGGCAAGCTCTTCGATGATGGCTTTTACACTGATATTGTCATCATTTGCAGCAAGCGCAGTAGTGTCGATCGTGTTTAGTACACCATCATTCCCCAATACTTCCGGCAATGCTTTACCGGTTTGCGCAAGTAAGCTATCAACCAGCGCATAGCTTTCTGGATGCACACCAGTCGCGTCAAGTGGATTGCTACCGTCGTGTATGCGTAAGAAGCCTGCTGCCTGCTCAAATGTCTTAGCACCCAAACGTGGGACGTTTTTGAGCGCCTCACGGCTATCAAACGCACCATGCTCTTTACGATAAGTGACGATTTGCTGGGCGACGTTTTTATTCAAACCAGCAATGTGTGCCAAAATAGCAGGGCTTGCCGTATTCACATCAACCCCAACCGCGTTTACGCTATCTTGGGTGACTTTATCCAAGCTATCAGCTAGCTGGTTTTGGTTAACATCATGCTGATATTGACCAACGCCAATGGCTTTTGGATCAACCTTAACGAGCTCTGATAACGGATCTTGTAAGCGACGCGCGATAGAAACCGCACCGCGTACAGAGACATCTAAATTGCCAAGCTCATCACTGGCAAGCTCACTCGCCGAATAAACAGAAGCGCCAGATTCATTGACGATGACGGCTTTGGCTTTTAGCTCAGAATTGGCAGCCAAAATCTCTTTAATCATCGCATCTGTTTCGCGACTCGCCGTACCGTTACCGATAGCGACCAAATCAACGTTGTAAGTGCTTAACAGCTCATCGATGACTTTTTTAGCTGCATCCATCTTATTATCAGGGGCAAACGGATAGACTGTTGCGACAACAGGCTTATCTTCGTTATCCAACATGACATGACCTTGGGCATCAACGATGGACATTTTTACGCCATGACGAATACCAGGATCAACGCCTAGGATAATCTTACGACCAGCAGGTGCTGACATCAATAGGTGCTGTAAATTATTGGCAAACACATCAATCGCATCTGCTTCAGCGGTCAAACGTTTTTCAGTCAATAAACGATGTTCGATATGCGGACGCCATTTTTCTTTCCACAAGCTACTCGCCGCTTCTGCTAAAAACTCACGACGGGCAGCAGGTGCCTTGGCATCGATATCAAAATGAGCAATAATCTTTTCGATAAAAGGGGTATCTTCGCCTTCAATTTTGAGACCCAAGACGTTTTCTTGGCGACCACGTAGCATCGCTAATAGGCGATGATTGGGTAGACGAGCAAGGCTTTCACTGTGCTCAAAATAGTCTTTAAACTTCTCGCCAACTTCTCGTTTATCATCACTGGCAACTGCCGAGACGATACTGGCCGTTTTGGCAAAACCACTGCGCAAGTTATCCAGCAGATCTAACGCCTGCGTCCATTCATCAACGATGATGGCCTGTACGCCAGCCAACTGCTTGTCGATATCGCTAAAGTCGACCTCAATCTCATTACCGCTATCGTCAGAGATACTAGATGGCGCTTGATAATCAGCCAGTGCTTCTGTTGGGGTAATCTCTTGTGTTAAGACTGCTTGAGCAGCCACATCGAGACCGGCAGCGCGTGCTTTGGCCGCTGGTGAACGGCGACGCGGACGATAAGGCAAGTAGATGTCTTCAAGCTCAAGCTTAGACGTCGCATTATCAATACGCGTCTGTAGCTCGTCGGTCAAATTGCCTTGCGTACTAAGCAGCTCAGTAATTTTAAGGCGACGCGTTGCCATGTCGCGCTCATAATTGAGCGACTTCTCTAAAGCTCGCAGCTGCGCATCGTCAAGATTCTGCGTTTTTTCTTTACGGTAACGCGCGATAAACGGAACGGTCGCGCCTTCATCATAAAGTTTGACAAACGCATTGACTTGAGCAGTCTTAATGCCAAGCGCGCGAGCAAGCTTGTCGTGAATATTCGCGTGTGTGGTTGCATCCAAAACCTGTGCATTTGTCGAGGTTTGAGATGGCGTTAAGGTATCAGTGCTACTCATAGACGTATCAATCGTTGATAAATGGTGTTTGGCATTATAGCAAAAGCTGCATGAATAAAAATCCTTTTTATCTTTTCCTTATTTATCTGTGATTTTATAGCTTAATTCGGTTGCTATCCTAAGTTCTGTAGCCTTGTTAAACAAACGCATACAGCATTTATGCCTACAGGTGATGCAATTGGCGGTGCAATCTTATACACTAAAGTACCAATAGCACAAATATTGATACGCACTGACGAATTGAACAAAAGTTTTTTATTTATATGCAATTTCTATAATAAATGGCTCAACCATAAAATAACGACAGTGTTTTTGCTGATAATTTCTACTAATAATAATTTTTATAAGAGGATGCCTGTATGCCTGACAATAACAGCCCCGATACTTTGACTCAGCGTATCTTAGTGGTCGATGATGATGCCCGTCTGCGTTCTTTATTACAACGCTTCCTAGAAGATGATGGCTTCGTCGTTCGTACTGCCCATGATGGCAGTCAAATGGATAAGTTGATGCAACGTGAGCTTTTTTCTTTGGTGGTGTTGGACTTGATGCTACCGGGTGAAGATGGCATTAGTATTTGTAAGCGTCTGCGTGAAGACAATGGCGATATTCCAATCATCATGCTGACTGCAAAAGGCGGTGATGCTGATCGTATCGCTGGTCTTGAAGCGGGCGCGGATGATTATCTGCCTAAACCCTTTAACCCAAAAGAGCTGCTTGCTCGTATCAAAGCGGTACTTCGTCGTCAAAATCGCGAGCTGCCGGGTGCACCAAGTCATCAGCTAGAAGTGGTTGAGTTTGGACCTTGGACACTTGATTTATCGACTCGTACGCTCAAACGTGACGGCAATGTCGTTACCTTAACGACTGGTGAATTTTCAGTATTAAAGGCATTGGTTCAGCATCCACGTGAGCCATTAACTCGCGATAAGCTGATGAATCTAGCCCGTGGTCGTGAATGGGGTGCGATGGAGCGTTCTATCGATGTACAAGTCTCACGTCTGCGCCGCCTCATTGAAGACAATCCTTCTCAAGCCCGCTATATCCAAACCGTTTGGGGTGTGGGCTACGTGTTCGTTCCTGACGAAGCCGAAGTTGAAACGGCAAAAAGTGAATAGTATTTACTTTTTAGTTGCTGCTTTATAACCACTTATGACGATGATTTAGACAACAATGGCTTTGACCACATCAACCATGATTCAAAACATACCCTGCACCTTGGTGACAGGGTTTTTGGGCGCGGGTAAAACCACCGTCATCAACCAGCTACTCTCTAGCAAGTCCGCCGATGAGCGCTGGGCACTATTGATTAACGAGTTTGGGCGTATTGGCATTGATGGGGCGCTGCTAGCAAGTGCGCAAGACGACAATACTGATGCAGGTAACATTGCCATTCGTGAAGTCAGTGGTGGCTGTATTTGTTGTACCAGTCAACTGCCCCTACAAATTGCGATTACTCGCCTGCTTAGTGACCATCGTCCGCAGCGTCTTATTATCGAACCCACCGGATTGGCACATCCGCGCGAGTTGATACAACAACTGAGCGCGCCACATTGGCAGACAGCGCTCAATATGCAGGCCGTGATTACGGTGCTAAGCGGCGTGCAATGGCAACAACAAAAGTATCGCTCGCACGATGGTTTTCAAGCGCATGTCCGTGATGCTGATGTCTTAGTGATCAATCGCTATACGCAACTGGATGCAGATGAACTCAAGGCTTTACAAGAGTGGATAGCAATGCTCAATGCTGAGGTGGCTGTCATCTGGACAGAGTCTCTCTCTCGAACCGAAGATAATAGCTCAAATAATACAACTACTTTGAATACCCCCTCATCAACGCTGATAACACAGCTGACGAAACCAAGCCATACCATCTCTCAGCAACGCGCTACCGATAAAACCAAGCCTAATCAGATTCGTACTTCTTTAAAGCCATTTACTAGCTTGATGTCTAACCGAGCTACAGAGAACGACCAAAGTCTTGGAGACATAGAGGCAGATACCGATCTACCCTACCGCTATCATGAGCAACAACAAGATGTGCTGCTAGGTGGCTGGTGCTTGCCTGCACATTATGTGTTTAACGCTGATGGTCTACAAGAATGGCTGTTAAGACTGCCTAACTGGCAACGTATTAAAGGCTTGGTTAACACCTCTGATGGTTGGTTAAAGATTAATTTTACGCCTGACAGTTTGACTATCACCACGGCGAGCGCCCAAATCGATAGCCGACTAGAGGTGATTTTGCAGTCAGTTATAGATAACGGTGTAGTGTCTAATAAAGCAGAAGTAGAGAATACACCACCATTATTATCTTCACTAGATTGGCAGGCTTGCGACAATGAGCTGATGGCGCTATTGATGGAAGACACGCCCTAGCTACCTATAACAAGACTACCTTTTAAAAATACTACGCTCAAAAAAAAGACCAACGCTACTAAGTAAAATAGTAGTGTTGGTCTTTTTTTAATTAACTTGTACCAATTAGCGCAATTGGCTGTCTTTACTGCCGCGACGATTAAACAGTTCAGCCGCTCTCGCCTCTTGCTCAAGCTCGGTTTGACAGCCGACGCAGTGCTGCACACCCGGCACGGCGATACGACGCGCTTCTGGAATCGGGTTGCCACACTCATCACAAAATTCTGCACTCTTACCCGTTGGTTGCGCACGCCTCGCGCGCTCAAGCGCATCATTGACCGTCGCATCCATTTGTTCGTGCTCGGCACCATCTTTTGACCAGCCACCTGCCATAATCTTATCCTTTTTGTCTATTATTATTAATATCTTATAAGATAAAAGTCTTTAAGAACAGATAGATGGGGATTTCTAAGCCTAATTACAACCCGCCAGCGACTGTAAAAAACATATATAACGCTATGGTTTTTACAGTCATCTTTCTCTGCTAATCTTTTGGTTGTAAATCTACCACTTGTCCACGTATTCCAATACTGGCGTCACTCATCAAACAAACATAGCCCGCCATAATGTCGTCAGGTGTCTTAAGAGACATTGGGTTTTCACCGGGATAAGCGTGAGCGCGCATATTGGTACGAGTGCCACCAGGATTGATACAGTTAAAACGCAGATTCGTCGTATTCTGCGTCTCTTGAGTAAAGATATCACTCATTCCTTCGACGGCTTGCTTGGAGAGCGCATAAGCACCCCAAAACGCGCGAGGGTGCGTACCGACCGTGCTAGAAGTAAAGACGATAGAACCATGATCCGCGTCTTTTAACAGCGGTAACAACGCTTGCGTGAGCATAAAAGTCGCCGTAAAGTTGACCTTCATTACTTGATCAAAAGTATCAATGTCATACATCTCAAGCGGCGTCAATTGTCCGAGCATACCAGCG
Organism: Psychrobacter sp. Pi2-51; assembly: GCF_904846665.1. Classification (NCBI taxonomy): domain Bacteria; kingdom Pseudomonadati; phylum Pseudomonadota; class Gammaproteobacteria; order Moraxellales; family Moraxellaceae; genus Psychrobacter; species Psychrobacter sp. Pi2-51. The sequence continues at coordinate 189,595 of NZ_CAJHBP010000002.1, read as the reverse complement.
TTGTGTAATATACCATCAAGCTGACCCACTTCTTTGTCGATAAGCCTTTCTAACTTCTGCATGTCTGCATAGGTTGCACCTTCTAAATTCATCGGTAGCATGGCTGGCTGTTTGCCACCCAAGCTCTCAATTTCATCATAGACATATTCAAGCTTGCTACTCGTGCGACCCAATAGTAGAACCGTGGCACCATAACGGGCGTAGGTTAATGCAGCGACGCGTCCAATGCCATCGCCTGCACCTGTTACCAAGACAGTCTTACCATCTAAACAGTCAACAGATGGCACAAACTGACGGATATCGTCGTGCGTTAAAGGTTGCATAGCATTTCCCGTGGCTGCTTGATGGTTCTGCTCGGTCGCCGACTGCTTAACATTGTCGCTCATGGTATGACTCACTGCTTGTTATTTATTATTGAAGGTATTTAATTTCAAAACCATTTATCTTTAGAACGGCTTACTCAAGGACAACTATTGCAGATGACATATTCATGAGTCATTTACTTATAGTTGATGTTCCTATCACGGCTCTACTGATGATTGGTTTGTTTATAGATATTCAAATTTACCTGAAGTAAGCAATAGCTTCTTCAACTGCTCAGGGGTGTCAGTAATATAGTCTGCGCCCCACTTCTTTAGGCTTTTTTGATCTTCAAGTGGAATATAGCCATAAGCGGCTAAAATCGTCGACATACCAGCGGCATTGCCAGCGTCAATATCACGTATATGATCGCCGACATAGAGAACACAGCCAGCAGCGCCGCGCGGTATACCCAGTTTCTCTAATGCCATATACATAGGCTCTGGATCAGGCTTGGAACGTGATACATCCTCAGGACAGACCAAGGCCGCACAGCGTTCATCTAACTGCATTTTTTGTAACAGTAGCTCTGCTAGATAGCGCGGCTTATTGGTGACAATACCCCAAGGTACGCCTTTTTTCTCAAGTGTGGTCAGCACTTCTTCTAACTCGCTAAATACACAGCTATCAATACAAATATCTGCAGCATAATCATCCAAAAACTGCTGACGAAAACCAAGTAAATCATCTTCGCTAACGCTGTCTTGCCCATTTTGATGCAGCATGAGCTTAACCATGGCTGACGCACCGGCAGAAACTTGTTCTCGAATAAGCGCTTCAGGCGGGGCTTGCCAATCGTTTTCGCGGCTCATTTTACCGATAATCCGTACAAAGTCAGCGGCAGTATCGATTAGCGTCCCATCAAGGTCAAATAAAACGGCTTTGACGAATTGGCTCATAAGGCATACTCTTTTAATTAGTGAGGTGTTTGGTGCGTTAATGATGGGACGATAAGCAATGACTTAAGCTATCAAGCCTTTGACTTTTGTACGGCTATCATATAATTGACATCGACGTTTTGTGCCAGCCAGTAACGCTTGGTTATTGGGTTGTAATGTAGGCCAATGATATCTTGGCGTGTAAACCCAGCAGTAACCGCCATTTTGTCCAGCTCAGCAGGCGTGATAAATTTGGCATAATCATGGGTGCCACGATCAAGCAAGCGCAATACATACTCGGCGCCAACGATAGCAAACAGATACGATTTGGGATTACGGTTGATCGTCGATAACACACACACACCGCCAGGCGCTAACAGCTCAAAACAAGCCTGCACAATCGAGCTTGGATCAGGCACATGCTCAAGCATTTCCATGCATGTCACCACATCGAACTGACCCGCATGGGTTTTTGCTAGCTGTTCTACTGGGATATGCTGATAACGCAACGTCTTTTCTAAATTGCTTTGCTCGGCATGAAGCGTGGCCGCTTTTAGGTTTTCAGTCCCTAAGTCTATACCGGTCACATCAGCACCGCGACGTGCCATCGACTCAGACAATATACCGCCGCCACAACCAACATCGAGCACTTTTTTGCCACTCAGACCCATCTCAGCAGTCTTACTAGCGTTTGTACTATCATCGCTATTTTGATAGCCGCGCTTAATATTTTCTTCTATCCAGTTCAGGCGGAGTGGATTGATTTCATGCAAGGTTGCAAACGCGCCAGTATTGTTCCACCATTCGCTCGCCAGTTTATTAAACTTGTCGACTTCGCTAGGATCCACATTTATCGTCGCAGCCGTTGTACTATCAGCCACAGTATCATCCGTAACCGTATTATTAGTATCAGCATCATCGAAACGGCTGGTCGCTTGATCATTTACAGAAGACGAAGATAAAGCTGCGCTCATAGCATTTTCCTTTAGAGTTATTATCGTATACAGTGCACGATTATATACTTAATATTAGCATGCGAGCGGCGGTTTTGTCGTGAGTACATCGTCACGGATTGTGAATGAGGTTAGCAAATACTTGAACATCATCATCACCGTGTGCTGTTTACTTTATAGTAACTGTTGCGTCAATGGCAATTTCTATCTTTACCTGATTAAAGGTTTCAGTTTTGAAAATCAGATAGTGATAAGTAAGATACCTTAAATAATAGCTCACAGGTTTACAACCGTTAGTTAAGAATCGGGTTCACAACCACACCTATTTTACGTTATTATAGTCGGTACTCTACTGTAGGTTGATTATACTCGACACTTTGTCATTTATACCTTCAAACCCATAGAAACTTCTAAAACTCTCAGTCTCTACCTCTCAAGGAAAAAGTATGAAACGTGTCATTACATTGACTGGTCTGGCTTTCGCCATTGGAATCGCCAGTATGGGCGCACAAGCAGCCGATTATGTCGCCGGAAAAGATTATCGCGTGCTAGACAATCCAGAAAAAATCACCGGTGATGCTATTATTGTGCGTGAATTCTTTTGGTATGGTTGCCCGCATTGTAATGCGCTTAATCCACATATGGAAAAATGGGCAAAAAACAAAGACAAAGATGTGGCATTCTTCAAAACGCCAGCAGCGCTTAACCCTGTTTGGGAAGCCAGTGCCCGTGGTTTTTATTCTGCTCAACTCCTAGGCTATGAAAACAAAACCCATGATGCGTTATTTGATGCCATTCATAAAGATGGCAAAAAGCTGTTTGACCAAGCTTCATTAAGCAAATGGTATGCATCTCAAGGTGTTGATCAAAAGAAATTCAATAGCCTTTATAACTCATTTGCCGTTGGTACAAAAATTGGTCGCTCACAAGCAGGCGCCAAGCGTTATCAGCTATCGGGCGTACCAGCTGTTGTGGTACAAGGCAAGTACGTGGTAACGGGTGAAGACGCCAAAGTAGTTAAGGTTGTCGATTACTTAGTTGACAAAGTACGTGCTGAGAAAAAATAAACACAGGCATGTCTATGTTTATGACGTTAATTGTCTTTAATTAAACTGTATTAACGCCGCTAAAAAAGCCAATCACTCATGATTGGCTTTTTTATGTTTAGACTTCGATAAACTTTCTTTTTCGTCTATCTATTGGTATTTGTGCATATAACCGTTGTAGCGCTATTAGTTGTTGTAGGACAACTATCCTTTTAAATCCGATAAAATTGTCACTTCGCGAATATAGCTGGCCAAATCTTCTTTAGACTCCATCATCAGCTCATCATCGTGCGTGTGCTTGGCGTATTCGATCCAAAGCAATAACTGATACAGACTGTTGCGCTCTGAAATTTTATACTGTTTGACAAACTGCTTTAGTGTGCCTTCATCATTGATATTTAGACGTTCGGACCAGCTTTCTATTTTAGAGACTTGTTCTTTTGGGAAAAAGGCATCGAATAAGGCTTTTACCAATTCATGGCGATTTTCTTCGCTGATCAATTTGCCTACTCGCTTGGTCTGTCTAATACGCGCAGTGGCACTGGTGATATCCGCAAGAGCCATCAACTCTGCCATAAAATAATCACTGGCTGGCAGGTTTTTCAGCTGTTTTTTCGACAAGCTGGCAAGTGGTATCGATAACTGTTGTAAGCGCTCATGGGATTTTTTGAGTTCTGTGCGCGAGACGCGCATATCATGTTCTGACCAGTCAATCATAAAAGCGTTCCAAAATAATGAATAATAAAAGTGCTAGGGCGTGTCCTCATTCTAAAAACGGCGATAAAAATAAGACAAATTGCAGTCAAACAAGAAAAATAGCGTAGATAATATCGAGATACTAACCAACTATTTGACGCTGTTTGGCAAAATTTAGCCATTTTTAGCCCATCAATTAAATTGAGGACATATTCTAATGTTTACCAATAACTACCAACGGTTTTTTTCACGATGTTTCGCCAACACTTTTATAGTGCTTGGCATCGCATCGGCAAGACGACGTTGTAAACTATTGGTGATAAATACTGAGCGGTGCTTGCCACCAGTGCAGCCAATTGCCACTGTCACGGTATGACGGTTATTGTGTAAAAAGTCAGGCAACCAACGGCTTAAAAACCTTTCGAGATCGTCGGTCATTTCAACCACTTCTGGATAATCTGCAAAAAATTTGCCGACCTCAGAGTCAAGACCAGTCAAGGCACGCAGCTCAGGTTTCCAGTGTGGGTTTGGCAAAATCCTAACATCAAATATAAAATCAGCATCAATTGGGCTACCGTACTTAAAACCAAAAGACAGCAAATTAATGACAATTTGATTGTCAATACCGACATAGGCACGCAACGTGTCTTTGAGCTGATGTATATTAAGCATACTGGTGTCAATTGTGATATCAGCATGGCTAGCAATGGGCTCTAACAGCTCGACTTCTTTTTTGATCGCGGCTGGTAGATTGAAGGCGATATGCCTAGCATTATCACTGTCAACATCTTGTGACATCAGCGGATGAACGCGTCGCGTCGCATTAAAGCGTGCAACCAATGTGCTTTCTTGCGCGGTCACATACACTACTTCAACAGCCTGCTTACCATAAGTCTGTTTTAGAATGTCATGGGTCGCAGCGAAATTAGACAAGTCAGCGCGCGGGGTACGAATATCAACACCAAGCGCGATGCGTTTGATACCACTATCGCTGACCAACTTCTTGGCAGCGTCAGGCACCAATGACAACGGTAAATTATCGATAGAATAATAGCCTAAATCTTCTAGTATATTCAATACTGACGTTTTACCTGAGCCAGAACGCCCTGACACGACTAAAATACTCAGCCGCTCATCGTTCGTTACAGCCACCACTTCCTGTTCTGTTTGCTTACTGTTGTTTGCATCCATGATCCGTCATCCTAGTCCATTGCATCCAGCAAATTACTACGTCACAACGGCTAATGAACCGTCACTAATTGGTTGTCTAACAATCGTGCCCGCCCTAGCCAAGCAGCGACTAGAATCATCAAATGGCTACTTTTACCATTACCGTTTGCTTCACTACTATCACTAGTATCACTAGTATCAATAGTCCCTAGTTGGTCAGTTTTTATTTCTAGATAGTCGATATTGAAGCCAGCATCGCTAATACGCTGATGCGTTTCTGCTAGTAATGCGTCAAACCCTTGTATGCCCTGCTTATTACTCGTTAACTGCTGTGCTAGTTTCTGTGCTAGGCGTTGCAGCTCCATATGAAGTACGGGAGCTGTTTTGCGCTCAGCGGCGCTCAAGTATTGATTGCGTGAAGACAGCGCCAAGCCGTCGGCAGCGCGAACAATAGGTGCACCCACAATCTCAATGGGATAGCTCAAGTCACGTACTAATTGTTTGATAATCGCTAGCTGCTGATAGTCTTTTTGTCCAAATACCGCCACATCAGGCTGCACGATATTGAATAATTTAGAGACGACAATACCAACACCATCAAAGTGCCCAAGACGTGATTGACCACATAATTGATTGGTAATGGCACCAGCAAGAACTGAGGTCGATGGTGGCAATACCGGATACATCTCATCGACATTGGGTGCGAAAACATAATCTGCACCAACCGTTGCTAGCTTAGCGACATCTTCCTCCAAGGTGCGTGGATAACTATCAAAATCCTCTCCTTCCCCAAACTGGGTAGGATTGACAAAGATACTCACCACCACAATATCGGCATGCTGCTTAGCAATGCTTACCAGCTCCAGATGACCTTCATGCAGATTGCCCATCGTTGGTACTAAAGCAATACGCTGAGTGCTATCTGGTTTATCATTTCTTTGACCACGATAAGGCTGTAGAGCGGCGCGCAACTCTGAAATCTGCTGATAAATGATTGGCATCGTTAAATATTCTTCTACTGATAATCGTAAAAACCAAAAGACTCGTTAAGACTGGCTAAAAAAATTAGCTAAATTGGTGCTGCTCGGTTGGAAAACTGCCGTCGCGCACTGACTGCTGATAAAGGGCAAAGGCGCCTTCGATACTGTGCGTACTATTGCGCTCATCAGTTAAAAAGTCATGAACGAAGCGCGGGACACGACCATGAGCCATGCCCAGCATGTCATGCATGACCAACACTTGGCCATCTGTATCTGCGCCAGCGCCAATGCCAATCACTGGTACTGTAACCGCTTCTGTAACCGCTTTTGCAAGCTCAGCAGGTACACATTCTAATACTAAAAGTGCGGCACCTGCGGCAACCACTGCTTTGGCATCAGCAAGCAATTTATCAGCTGCTGCGTCACCGCGACCTTGGATTTTATAACCGCCAAACACATTGACTGATTGTGGGGTCAAGCCAAGATGGACACAACTGGGCGTACCTGCTTGCGCCAATGTAGTCACCAGCTCACAAAGCTCACTACCGCCTTCGATTTTAATCACATGCGCGCCGGCTTGCATCAATCGACGGCTGTTAGTGACCGCTTCTGGCAAGGTCACATAACTCATAAACGGCAAGTCAGCCAGTATCAGTGCGTATTTATTACTACGGGCAATATTGGCCGTATGATAAGCCATATCATCAACGGTCACGGGCAAGGTGGAATCATGGCCTTGTACCACCATACCCAAACTATCACCGATCAAAATGGTATCAATCTGTGCCTTTTCCATCATGCGTGCAAACATCGAGTCATAGCACGTTAAGCAAGTAAACTTGGTGCCGTCTTTTTTGAATTTATTTAAAGTAGATAACGTCGTCATATGACCCTCGATTAATCTTTAATGCCTTTAGTTATAAATACCTTTAACTATTATCGTGCCTATGATCCAAAATTTATCAGTCGCTTGATAATAATTTTAACCCTGTCCAATCTTTACTAGGTGAATAATCATCTATCGATATACCATCAATGATGAGCGCTGAGGCTAACTCTCGCAGCGGTAACAAGACAAAATTACGCTCAAGCAGTCCAGCATGCGGTATGGTTAGCTGCGGCTCGGTAATTCGCGTGTCGCCATATAACAAGATATCGACGTCCAGACTACGCTCACCCCAACGTCGTAAGCGCGCCCGCTTAGCCTGCTCTTCTAGCTGCTGACAAAATGCGAGCAACTCAAAGGGGGTCAATATCGTCTTAAAACCAGCCACTGCATTAACGAAGTCAGGCTGATCTTGTGGCCCCATAGGCGCTGACGCATAAAATGAGGAAGCTCGAAGCTCGCGTATCTGCTTATGCTCTCGCAACCCTTGCAATGCCTGCTGTAAGTGTTCTACTGGCGAACCCAATTCATTGGTTATATTGCTACCCAAGCCCACATAGCAGGTTACCCAATTAACATTATCCGCATCGTCAACAATACTAGACATTATCAGTACTGGGCTGGCGACGGCGACGTTTCGATGGTACAGGGCCTTTATTATCGCCCATTTTATTGTCGCTCACTTGACCGGCCAACGATTTGCTATCAGCATTTTGACTGTTTTTAGTAGACCTAGCCTCTGCTGCTTTGGCTGGTTTTTTAGCTTTCGCAGATACAGTCGCTTTATTAGCTTCTGTCTTATTCCCTGCCGTCTTAGTTGCTGCAGGTTCTACTGTTTTTTTAGCTTTACCAGTAGATTGAGCTGCTGGCTTAGGTGCTTTTTTGGTGTACTTCGCTTCAGTTTTATCGGCGTTATTAGCAGCTACTTGCTTCTCGGTGCTGTCAGCAAGGTTGGTATTGTCTACACTTGGCTGACGGCGACGGCGTTTATGCGGTATCGGCTCATTGTTCATAGTGACGAGCGCAGGCGTTCTTGCTACCGAACGGGTAGGATAGGCATTAGCAGCAGGTGACATAACCTCTGGCTGTTTATCCTTAGGCTGCTGGGCGTTATTTGATCGATCAGCCTTGCTATCAGCCTTGCTATCAGTTTTTGCATTCTGATTATGTCGATCTTTATCAGCCGATGCATTCTTAGTAGCTGGCTTTTTCTGCACAGGCTCTGGACGTTGCTTAGGCTTATCAGCAGGTGATAGCTGCTTTTGTAATGGCGGCACGACGTTTGCGTGCTCGATGACAAACAATGGCGCAGGTTTAGAGTGATGGCGTTTATTTGCAGTTTGACTGCTGGTATTAGCAAGAGACAACTGCTGTAGCTGAGCAAGCTCATTACTGTCTTGTTTTACCTGCTGCGAGTCATGACCTTTATCTTTATTACCACTAAACTGCTTGGCAGAAGTAGATTGGCTGGCAGCGCGGCGACGGCGTGAGGGGATATTTGACGAATCATTTACCACGGCTTGTTCATGACCATTTTTCTCAGTACTGTGATTTTCAGTGCTGTGTTTTTCAGTGCTGCCATTGGCTTTGCTACGCTTAGTGTTGTTTTGATTAGACATCGATTCATCCACTATATTTGACTCCGGCTTTTGACGATTACGTCCGCGCCCTCGCTGCCCTTTTTTATAGGCACCGCGACGAATATTTTCATCGAAATCATCAATCGCTTGCTCTTGCTCTTGTTCAGACAAGGTTTGATACGTTTGCCACCAGTCGCCCATATCATTGGTCGATTCGGATAGCGGATGCTCAGCATCACCGCACTGTTCGCGCAATAGTAAAAAGTCAAAGCCCGCACGGAAGCGTGGGTGCTCAGAGAGCTGAACGATTTGTTTACTACGCGGAGCCGCTAGTTTTGGCTGCAATATCCAAATATCACGGATAAACTGCTCTGCAAATTTAGGAATAGCGGTCTTGATGCGTTGACGATCAATGACTTTACCAGCCGCATGCATCTGCGCTTCAGCAAATGGCATGTTGCGCTTTTTGGCTTTTTCTAACTGATGCAGGTAATTTTCCCATAGTATGGCTGCGTAGAAAAATGCTGGATTGATGCTTTTGCCTGCTGCGATACGTTTATCCGTATTGATAGCCACTTGTTTTACTAAAGGACTGGGCTCAGATGGCGGATAAATAATTAAGCTATCAATCGCACCTGATTCAAACAATAACGGCAGCAACGGCACCAGATAGCCACCCGTAAACATTTTCTGCGTTTCATCATAGAGACGATGCGGTGATATTTGCTCAAGCAGCGCCCAATTACCATCATGAAATTGCTCAGACAATGCCTCATCAAACTCAAAACCGAGCTTGGCTTTAAAACGTAACGCCCGTAATAAGCGTACTGGATCTTCTTCAATACGAACTGGCGCATGACCTAACAGACGAATAATTCTATTATCAATGTCTTCAAGCGCACCGCAAAAATCATGAACCACACCTTTAAGTGGCTGATAATAAAGGGCATTGATCGAAAAATCGCGACGAGAGAAATCTTGCTGGATGTCACCCCAAACGTTATCACGTAGGATCATACCATCTTGATTGGTGGTACCACTGCTGGTGGGCGGGCCACGAAAGGTAGCGACCTCAATCAGCTCACGACCTGAATACACGTGCGCCAACTGAAAGCGGCGACCGATAATACGGCAGCGCTTGCCAAAGACGTCTTTAATCTCATGCGGCTTGGCGTCAGTGACAGCATCAAAGTCTTTTGGACGCAGACCCAATAAGGTATCGCGCACGCCGCCACCGACGATATAGGCGTCAAACCCAGCTCGGGTCAAGGTGGCAATTACTTCAGTAATGGAATTGGGTAATTCAGATTTATTCAGTTCTAACTGCTTGGCGGCACGCTCGGCCATGCATCTACTCCTCGCCGGTATTCTTTAACCACCCCTGACGAACACAGCGTTTATCAGGCGGATGTACTCACTAGTTTAACAAATTTTGCGCGCGCTGGGTGCGTTATGACATGTACTTACGTGCTATTTTGTCAATATTAGGGTTAATTAATGCAAAACAAGACCATTAATCCTGCACACTTAAACGTCTTCGATTTTTCTCAACCGTTTTTGCACCAATACCTTTGACCTTTACCAACTCATCCACTGTCTTAAAACTACCGAACATTTCACGATACAAAATAATCGCTTGGGCTTTGCTACTGCCAATACCATTTAGTGAAACCAGCTCGCCTTCGCTGGCACGATTGATATTCACGGTATATTGCTCACGCGCTTGAGTGTTGGCATTTTCTTGCGATAAAATATATTCATAAGCACTTTGAGGATTATCAAAACATGGTACAGCATTAGCATTGTTAAGCATCAGAATAGCCAAAACATGACCTAAAACAGCAGTCTTGACTAAACTGGTAAACGAGACTTTAGAATGAGCGTTCATGACGATCGTTCATATCGTTTCGCCGCTTCCCACAATGCATCCATTTCTGTTATGTCGCTGTCTTCTAAACGCTTACCAGCTGCCGCCAGTTGTGCTTCAATATAGCCAAAACGTGACTTAAATTTATGCACACACGTTAAGGTGGCTGCTTCTGCATCAAGGTTTAATTTACGGGCGACATTGACTAAGGCAAACATACAATCGCCTAATTCCTTTTCAACCTCTCTGATATTGGCTTTGCTCATGTCATATTTAGCAGCTTCTTTGGATTTATCTATCAATTCACTTTTTAGCTCCGCAATCTCTTCATCCAGCTTATCAAATGCACCGCTAACGCCTTCCCAATCAAACCCTAGCTTTGAGGCTTGCTTTTGTACATCTTGTGCTTGCATCAGCGCACTACCCGCTTTGGTATTGTCTAGACGACGTTTGGGTTTACCGCGTGCCTCGCGCGCTTGCTGCTCTTCCATTTTAATCTCATCCCAACGTACCTTTACCGCTGCGTCATCTTCAAGGGTTTCAGCTTCAAACACATGCGGATGACGACGAATAAGTTTCTCTTGTAAAGTGGCGATAACATCGCTCATATCGAAGCGACCTTGCTCCGCATACATCTGACAATGGAAAACAACTTGCAGCAGCACATCACCAAGCTCGCCTTTGATATCTTCATCATCGTCGCTTTGTACCGCTTCGCCTAGCTCATAAGCCTCTTCAATGGCATACGGAATAAGGCGATGGTTGGTTTGCTTTTTGTCCCACGGACAGTCAACACGTAGCCGTGCCATCAAAGCCAATAAATCGTCTAATTCACCACTGGCAGTTGGCGTTCCTTGTACTGGTGCAGGCGCTGCTATTTTGTTGTCTTGATTGCTCATGAGGGATACTCTTACACTTTCGTTTGTTATTAGATATAGTCAGGTCAATATAAAAAAGAGACAGCATGACTGGTATAAATTTTCGTAGCCTCTGTCTGCGTAGGCACAGCAAGCAAGAAAATTTTGTGCCAGTCACGCATCATAATGTCGTGTACCCATTTTATTTAGTATCGACTATAGAATTACGTTAAGTTCATAACGATTTTCTCGTTAGTGTAGCATTGAACGCTTATTAGCTTATAATTGTGTTGTCCATTTCATTACTTTATCACTGCTTTAGCATAAGGAATTTTATCATTATGTCTACGTCTGCGACCACTAGCTACCAGCCAGCGACTGAATTCAACCCTATTATTATTGATTCATTTAAAGCTTACGATATTCGCGGCGAGCTTGGGGTAAATCTAAATGAAGACATCGCTTATCGTATTGGTCGTGCCTTTGCACAGATTTTATCTCAGCGTTATAGTGCAGCGGTTGAAACTCATGACAATGATATGGCAACTCTAAAACCTGCCATCGTTATTGGTAGTGACATTCGCCATTCAAGCGAGCAATTAAAACAGGCGACCATCGCTGGTATTATAGATGCTGGGGTTGACGTGATTGACTTGGGCATGAGCGGTACGGAAGAAGTGTATTTTGCCACCAGTCATTATCAGGCGTTGGGTGGTATCGAAGTCACTGCCAGTCATAACCCTATCAACTATAATGGCTTAAAATTGGTTAAGGAACACTCAAAACCAATCAGTGCTGATGATGGTCTGGCAGAGATTCAGGCATTGGCAGAGTCTGGGCAATTTACCACTGAAAACCGATCAGGAACATTGCAGTTATTAACTGATAAAAGTGCGTATATCAATCATGTCATGACTTTTATTGATACTGATAAACTCAAACCGCTTAAATTAGTAATTAACTCAGGTAATGGCAGTGCGGGACCCGCGGTTGATTTATTGATTGAGAAGCTTGCACAAGCTGGCGCGCCAATTGAAGTGATTAAACTGCATCATACACCAGATGGCAGCTTCCCTAATGGCATCCCCAATCCTATGATTGAAGCCAATAGAGTGGCAACCCAACACGCGGTTTTGGAAAATAAAGCCGACCTTGGTATTGCTTTTGATGGCGATTTTGACCGTTGCTTCCTATTCGATGAACATGGTGAATTTATCGATGGTAGTTATGTGGTAGGCATGCTTGCCCAAGCGTTTTTGAACAAATATCCAAATGAGTCAATCGTCTACGATCCACGTGTCATTTACAATACTGAAGCAGTGATTAAGGAACATGACGGTAAGGCTGTCATCAGTAAATCTGGACATTCATTTATTAAGCAAGTCATGCGTGATTCTGGCGCTGTTTATGGCGGCGAGATGTCCGCACATCACTATTTTCGCGACTTTTTCTATTGCGACAGCGGCATGATTCCATGGCTATTAACCATCGAGCTATTGTCTGTCACTGGTAAGACGCTATCTGAGTTGGTCAGCGGCTACATCAAAGCATATCCAAGTTCAGGCGAGCTTAATTTTCGTCTCACTACTCATGATGCGCCAATGATTATTAGCGCTATTGAGGAAAAATTTAGCAGCGAAAATCCGACCAAATCAATGCTTGATGGCTTGAGCCTTAACTTTGGCGAGTGGCGCTTTAATCTGCGTGCCTCCAATACCGAACCGCTTATCAGATTAAACATCGAAAGTCGTGGTGATAAAGAACTGCTAGCTATTAAAACTCAAGAAGTTCAACAGTGGCTAGCGGCGAAAGGTGCTGTACCAGCGTAAATCCATACCGTTTAATACGCCCTACTTAAAATCAAAAAAGCTCGCTGATTATTATCAGCGAGCTTTTTTAGCAATAAACAAAATTGAATAGAACTATTTAGACCGACCAATACCTAAATAGTCGCCCACTAAACTATCTATCTGCGAGCGTGTCATTACATTTTGCGCATCAAATACTGGCATCGCCTGTTGATTAAGCTTGGCAATATCTAGTTGATCTTGTGGCGACCAACTAACGATAAAAACAGCCTGTGCGGCATTTAGCTGCTGATAAGGAGTATTAATCAATTGCAGTAATGGTTGCTGCTGATAAAGCGCGGCAAGTTCATCTTGTGCTTTATCGCTATACACCAAAGTACGAATATTATAAGACCACAGCAATGCTAGTAATGGATGTATGGCTGAGCCTGCAGTACGTCCAGAGCCTGATTTATAACTACCGCCCCAAACCATCACCGTTTTATTATCAATAAAGCCATCAAAATATTGCCAGAATTTACGGAATATCAGCTCTTTTTGGTCTTCATTGATGTGCATGACTGACTGTAACAGCGGCATATCTAAACTATGACTCACGCTCGACTGCTGTAATTTAGCCAGCTCGGTCGGCAATGTATTGCCTCCAAAGCCCCAGCCTGCTTGCAGATAGCTGCTGCCGACACGCTCATCTAGCCCCATAATACGACTGACTTGCTTGATATCAACCTGCTGACTGTCAGCCAAGCGTGACATCTCATTCATAAAACTCACTCGCGTCGCGAGCATCGCCATGATACTGCTACGGGCAAATTCTATCGTCGCAATATCAGCGTAATGAGCGGCACGCGCATGCTGCATTAACGGCTTCAATACTTCTAGATGCTGGCTACTGTTGGCTGTTTTTTCACCGAGTAACCACAATGCAGGGTTCAACATCGAGCTATAAGCATCACCGTCTTGCAAGAATACAAACGGCACATAATATACCCACGCGCGCTGCAAATTCTGAGCGAGTACTGAGACAATCCCTAGTTTCTCAATGCCACTCATAATCACAGGCAGCGCCTGTTGATGGCTGTGGTTGAATGCGGTAATCCAGCTGGCTTCTGCCCATACTGGCTTGATACTGTCTAAAAACAACCAATAAAGTGCCACAATGCTTTGAGTATCCGCTTCGTCATGACCTACTGATTCATAGCCTTTTATCAAAGTATCAGCACTATCTGGCAACGCTTTACTTAGAATGATTTTCTGCTGCTCATACATTTGCCACAGCGCTTGCAAGTGATGCTCAAAGCTATATTGCTGCAACTGCTGCTCTAGCATCGCTACGTCTGCATATAAATGAACAGTCTGACCCAAGCTTGCCAGCACCACGGCACTGGTAATGGCCTCAATACTATGACCAACGAGCACGCAGACGGACGGTTTTTTACATTTATGACTCAGTTCATCTGACATAGAACGACCTTTCGATATGTTTATATTAATATCAGTATGCGAGTAACGTTAAGACCAACGCTTGATATGCTTTAATAGTTGATCAGTAGAGGTATCAAATTGACCGCTTACCTCTTGCTGCATGGCTTGATGTACAGATTCTGCCATCTGCTTGCCCATCTCAACGCCCCATTGATCAAACGGATTAATATCCCAGATACTGGCCATCACATAGACCTTGTGCTCATAAAGCGCAACCAGCGCACCTAAACTATGCGGCGTTAGCTCGTCGATAAGTAGCGTGGTTGAAGGCTGATTGCCACGGTAGTATTTATATTTTGCCGCAACAGACGCTACTTGCATTTCGGACTCTTGGAGCGCAGCATTACCAAAGGCCAGCACCCGACTTTGCGCCAAGCAGTTAGCCAAGGACAGCTCATGCTGCTGTTGTAATGGCGCATTTTTCATCTGACCACTATAACGACGCACACAAGCAATAAAGTCACAAGACACCTGCTGTGTGCCTTGATGTAGCAACTGATAAAACGCGTGCTGAGCATTGGAGCCAATTTCACCCCATAGAATCGGGCAAGTATCATAGTCAATATGATCGCCATGTTGGGTGACCGACTTACCGTTACTCTCCATCTCCAGCTGAGTTAAGTAGCTTGGCAAATAGCTGAGACGACCATCATACGGCAATACCGTATGGGCATTCACCTGTAAAAAAGTACTATTCCAAACAGCAAGCAGCCCTAATAATACTGGCAGGTTCTCTGAAAAATCAGCTTGCGCAAAGTGCTCATCCATACTATGCGCACCAGCTAATAATGCTTTAAAACCAGACATACCAATACGAATGGCAATGGCCAGTCCTATCGCCGACCATAAAGAGAATCGACCGCCAACCCACTCCCAAAGCTGTAGCTGATGCTCTGGATGAATACCCCAAGTACTCATTTTTTCACTATTAGCCGATATGCCAATAAAGTGGCGACGTAGCACACTATCTTCCGTACCTGCACGCAGTTTGGCAGTGGCAAGTAGCCATGACAATGCCGTTTTAGCATTAGATAACGTATCAACCGTGCCAAAGGATTTGGACGAAATAATAAACAAGGTGGTCTCAGGATTAAGATGCTTGAGCAGATTATCAAGCTGAGTACCGTCCATGTTGGAGACGAAATGTACTTCAATCTCGGTATCTGCCCATTCATCAAGCGCCGTCGTCGCCATCAGCGGTCCAAGATCAGAGCCACCGACGCCAATATTAACGACATCAGTGATGGCTTGACCCGAAAATCCACGCCATGTACCGTTGCGGACACGTTCAGATAAGCGCGCTACTTGTGAAAGACTATGATGGACGTCAGCAACGACATTTTGGTCACCAATTTTCAGCTCTGCCGTCTCGGGCAAACGTAGTGCCGTATGCAAGGCTGCTCGCTCTTCACTGGTATTCACCATCGCGCCTTGCATGAGTGCATCAATCCGTGTGGACAATTCACAACTATCTGCTAGCTGTAATAAACTTGCCAGCACCTGCTCATCGATACATTGCTTGCTATAGTCCATATATAGCGCGCCAGCTTGCATGCTAAAGCGCGCAGCACGACTGTCATCCTGTGCAAACAGCTGTGCAAGCGACCACGGCTGCTTAGCAAGCGTTTGTAGTTGCTGCCAATATTCAGAACGGCGAGCACTGTGATAGCTTATATCGTCTTTGATAGTAGCCATCAGCTATTCATCTTCTGCTAATTGCTGCTCGGCAAAGTAGATAAACGCCTGCATATACGAGCGCATATCACCTGCATCATAGCTGTCACCGCACATGGTCGTCACATTCACACCATATTCACTAATCAAGGCATCAATAGCATCGGTCAGCTGAATCTCACCACCGACCGAGGCTTTGGTATTGGCCAAATAATCAAAGATTTGATTGCTAAAGACATAACGTCCAACGACTGCTAATTTCGAAGGGGCATCGGCTAAGTTAGGCTTTTCTACAAATCCTGCCACTTTAAAGCTGGCATTCACATCTGTTTTATTATCGATCTCAATAGCGTCGCTCAGCTTAGCAATACCATATTTATGCACATCTTCATCAGCGACTTTATCAACCAATATTTGTGAATGATTATCTTCAGCAAAAGCATCAATCATAAAGGCTAAGTTATCAGCAGCCATATCGCCAGTAAATGGATCAAGCACAACGTCGGGCAATAATACGGCAAAATCATTATCCCCAATAATGGGGCGAGCGGCGAGTACCGCATGACCCAAACCTAATGCCTTGCCTTGGCGTATCATAGAGACTGTCACATCTTCTGGTAACCAGTTTAAGCTATCGGCTAGCGCGTCCTTACCCTTCGCTCTAAGCTGACTGTCTAGCTCAGCATTGATATCAAAGTAGTTTTCAATCGCACTTTTTTGTGCATGGCCGACTAGTACAATATGCTTGATACCAGCAGCGATTGCCTCTTCGACCACATAATGAATAGCGGGACGATTACCTAGTGGCAATAGCTCTTTTGGCACAGATTTCGACAATGGCAACATACGAGTGCCAAAGCCTGCAACGGGGATAACGGCGTGAGTTATTTTTTTCATAATTTTTAAACTGTATTAAAAGAGGATTAAAAGAAAAGATGTTTTATAAAGTCTAAGTGATATTATATCCATTCGGATTCATGCTCTGCCAGCACCGCCAGTGACTAATATCTTGTTTTTCATAATATCGACCCATTATTTTCTGAAGCTATTATTTTTCGAAGTAGGTATTCATTTTTACTCGTAAATGCAACTATACTGGGAACGACACAGCATTACCAACGTAAATGCCACAATCATGCCTATCTACTCTTCCACTCTCAATCTAAGCCAACCATCATATTATGAAATTTAACGCTTACATCCGACCGCTATTATCAGGCTATTATAAACATAGTCGTCAGCCAAAACAGCGTTTAGCGTTAGTCATTGGTATGCTGCCATGGCAAGATTTGGTCGGTGACTGGGTATTGGAATCGTCGCATATTCAGATACAGAGACACTTTGATAAGCGCTACTTCGCTATGTGGTTAAAGCCATTTATCAAGTATGTAAACCCTGTCATCTATATCTGGGGTTATAAAGCGCCTGATTATTTTATTGACTATATACGCGAGCAAGAGTTAGACATTTTCTTCTTAGAAGATGGTTTTATTCGTTCTGGCCCTGAGGATGCAAGTGACGCTCCACCGCTGTCTATTGTAATGGATAGCCAAGCGCCATACTTCGATACCACTCGCCCAAACGATTTGACCGATTTAATCGCTAATTTTGATTTTGATCAAGACGGTTATGATGAGGCGCTAGCACAAGAAATGCTGGATTACTATGTCTCACATCGCGTGAGCAAATACAATCATCAGCCTTATGTCGATATCGTACCAATATATGGTGTTAAAAATAAAAAACGCATTTTGGTATTAGGCCAAGTGCCACATGATGATTCATTGAAATATGGTGGCGGTATTGGTATTACGCTACTCGACGTGGTTAATCGAGCTATTGCAGAAAATCCTGACGCCCAAGTTATCGTAAAACCACATCCAATGACGTTAGATGATCCCTCTATTGTTAGTACACTTACTGAACTAGACTGCCTTATCCTTACCCAGTCTATACATTTAGTTGATGCCTTAGAGACAGTCGACCATGTATATACGATTACGTCACTGGGTGGATTTGAGGCATTACTTAGAGGCAAAAAGGTCACCGTATTAGGGCGACCTTTTTATTATCAAGTTTATTTAAATCCAACAATGTTCTTTTATATAATATCTATTTATATAAAGCATCAGTAAAAATCTACTTTATAATCAATACTAAAATCATTTAATAGCGACACATTATATAAAATATATATTCTCAAATTGTTTGAGTATTTTAGTATGAGCTTCAATCATATCAAGCCCTTTAGTATTTCTTGTATGGTTAATGAGATTACTCACTAATGTATCTGCAATAGAATAAGACTTACATCCTGGAGAAAGAAGAGGTGAGTAAACGAGAGCAGAAGAAGTTATACCAATTACACCTTGCACTTTGGAGACTCTAACAACCTCTTCTATTAAGAATCCAGATTCCTGAATAACTTTAATTCTACCTCCTGTCTCCTTTTCCATTTCTATAAAACCTGCTAATACAAGTTCATGCTCTTGCTTAGGATGTAGCTTTATAAAAACAGTTGAATCATTGCCTTCTAGCAATTTAAGAAGACAACCTTTTACAATAGCTAAATACTCATCTCTATTAATACTAAATTTTTGACTTAGGTACAAATAGTCTTTACTCTTAATATCATACTTTCTTATAATCAATGAAGCATATTCGCTCTCATCTTTAGTAGGTTCTTCAAAAGATAAATAATAATTACTTTTTTCAAGATTGAATTTTTGATTTGTTAAAGCTGGGAAGCTTGTATAAGACTCATCAAAATCTACAAATGGCTTACAAAAAATATCAAAACTTGAATTAGGATAAAATCCTACTAGTTTAGATTGCAATTCGGGACTAAGGTATACTTTCTTGATAAGTCGTTTTGATTGAATAGCAAAATCTTTTATTAATTTATACTTCTTATACGTTCTTTTGAAAATTTCTGTCTTACTAACAGTATCTTTAGACAGTCTCTTTACTAGATTAAAATCCAAATTTCCTGTATTTAAATCCTGTTCATCAACACCAAGTCGATAAGTCCCTAATCCTTCTTCAATCAAAATAACTTTCGATCCTAATTTTTTCGCAATACTAGCTAAAATAGCATAATGATATTGAAAACTATTCAAATAAAGTCTACTTGGATTAACTTTATATATTAATTCCTTGTAATCACTCTCCATCTTTTTTATATTTTTTAATAGTAGGCTATTAGGATTATTAGGCAGCTTAAGAAATAGAACACTATTAAAAATAGATACTTCATAATTATCATGTATAGCTTGTGGAACAGCAAGATTTGCCTCGGTATAGACAACTAATAATAAGCTATTCGTTATGCCTTTGTTTTTAATAAAACCTGTTATATGCTTAAGCTGACCTAAATTCGAAATAACGAAGAGGTCAGCTATGTTGTAAAGAGAATCTTTTGGTAGCTCTTCAAAACTATAATAAGCATTGTGTTTATATATATTAAAAGTCATAGCAGTTCGAACCCGATTATAAATTAAGTATTCATGGCTTTAGGTCATTATCAATATAATGTCTTATTCGATCAAATTCATCTTTACTATCTAAATGATCAAATAAGTTATGTGAGTTACATGGATATTTATGTATCTCAAGGTTAGAATCGGTGGCATCTAAACGCCCAACCTGATTAATATCTACTTTTGATTCTTCACAATAGCTAATTATTGTTCGACATGCAAAACCTTCAGCAATCTTTTGTATTAAAGCTAAATCAGATATAGATAGTAAAGATAAGTTGAACTTAAAGTTCATTATATTTCTATAGTTATTTGTAAAAGCACTAAAGGCTAATGTTTGTGGATAGTAGCTAAAAGCTATATCTGCTCTTAAATAATGTCCGAATAATATAGACGCAAAGCCCCCTGCTGAAAATCCTACGGTGTATACTTTCTCTGCATTTAAAGATTTTAAATGAACGTATAGAGCACTTAAAATCAATGGAAAACCTAATAAATACCAAAGTTGAAAATTATCCTTGACAAATATGTAGTTAAAATCACTATTATTTTTAGCAAAACTCCCAAAACAAAACCCTAGCTTACTATCATTTAACTTCCTGATATCAAAGTTACCAACTAAAGCATCTTTAACATAGCCTTCTGCAAAACCTTGGAAAACAACAATTACTGGAAGACTCTCTCCATTTTTTTGGACTTTAAACATTTTCTTTATATTAACTAGCTTTTCTGCTCCATCATTGTTATTAAGTACCTGCTTTAATAAAAACTTATCAGTACAACTATCTTTTTCTAAATTTGGTTCTACAAAAAAATTTTTATAACTTCTTAGCTTTCCTAGATATTCAGACCTTTCATTCCATTTCATTAAAATCACTCCGTAAATTCAAATAATCTATAGACTTAACTATTGATTTCTTTTTTTCTTTATCAAAAAGAAAAATTGCAAAATTTAGTTTCGATAGAGATAAAGCTAATAGCAGATAGCAAGTTATCCAATTTCCCTTGATAAATCTATGAGGCAACTTCTTTTTTATTGCATCTAGATTAACATATTTGTTAGGAGACTGAACTCTATAATCTAACCAATTTTCATCTACAGTATCTTCATAAATTAAGGTATCTTCATTTAGAAATAATTTACTATTTCTAAAAAACTCTAAAGAGTCTTTATCTATTAGCTCTTTAACAATTAAGAAGCAGTATTTTCGGTATAGCAAGCCTTCAACTATTGCAGACGACGATATGCTAAGATAGAACTCAGCATCAAGAGTTTCTATATCCGTGATTTCCTCAACAATATCAACATTTATATGTTTACTAAAACTCTGTCTTAATTCTTTGAAATAAATATTATTTGTATTATCTCTTATTTTATATTTAAAATTTAGTTTGATATTTTTAGAAAAAATGGAACTTAATTTTTTTTTGAAGTATAGCTTCTCTTCAGCATTTAAAAATAGTCCTGTCTGCTCAAAAAAAATAATATTCCCAGATCCATTCTCTTTACTCGATTTACTTTTCAAGATTAGACTTAGATCTATCCAGCTCATTCCATAAAGGATACTATTATTGGAGCACTTTAGTAATCTACAGAGTTTACTATATAGCTCAGAGTCGGCCTTCGAATTCAACCATACTTGATCTGCATTTAGACGACTTATAAAAGCATCCAGTTGGTAATGACTCACTATACCTGGAAAGATCGATATCACTTTAGTATCTGTGTCTTTCAACATAGCAATTGTGCAATTTAATAAGTATCCTCCTAAACAGGCAATTACATAGTCATATTCAGATAAGATACCTAAGTCTTCTTTAGTAATATAGATTACAGAATAAGGTTCTTGACTACACAGAACTTCTGAATCTATCCCTACAAAAGTAGCTTCACAATTGTATTGTGCGCACACTCTTAAGGCTGTCGATTTGACAGCCTTAAAATGAGAGTCTCTTTTAAATAAGAAAGCAATTTTCAATTTCTAGCTCACTTGAGGTTTTTTTAGCTGTTCACCCTTATTGATATCAGTTTTAGCCACTTTGCCAATCAATGAATCGTATTGATCTACTAAAAAATCTCCTGTTCCAGGACGACGTACCCAAAGATTTTCTTCGGTTAGCGTTTCACCTGCTTTAATATCTTTATAGGCAACAACTGAAGCAAAAGCAAAATCGATGGTTGACTTCTCTTCTGCAACAGCTCCTTTAGAACCACCACGTGCTTTTGCAATCGCCCTACTTCCTTTAATAAGATCAGCCATGCCATCAGAATCCATAGAACAATTGATATCTGGACCTGCTCTATCAAAGCTATCTGTAAAATGACGCTCTAGTACGCTAGCTCCTAATGCTACTGCACCTAAGCATGCATAATTATCTACACAGTGGTCAGACAAGCCAATCACAGCATTAGGAAATGCCTCTTCCAGTTCAGTTAATGCGCCTAAACGTACTAATTCATATGGCGTTGGATATACGTTAGTGCAATGTAAAAGCGAATACGGAACTTTTGCAGCTTCAAGGATATCCACAGACTTTCGAATACTCTCGATACTATTCATACCGGTAGATAAAATAATAGGTTTACCAAATGAAGCAACAAGCTTGATTAATGGATAGTTATTACATTCACCAGATCCTATTTTGTAAGCTTCCACACCCATACGTTCAAGACGATAAGCCGCTTCTCTAGAAAAAGGAGTGCTGATAAACATCATTCCTTTAGATTCAATGTAATCTTTGAGAGCTGTTTCATCTTCTTCATTTAATGCACAACGTTCCATGATTTCATAGATAGAAACATCAGCATTGCCTGGAATTACAGACTTAGCTTCGTCAGACATCTCATCTTCGACTACATGGGTTTGATGTTTTACCATCTCTGCACCCGCTCGATAAGCTGCATCTACCATTTCTTTAGCAACGTCTAAAGAACCTTCATGATTAATACCTATTTCCGCAATAACTAATGGCTCAAAGTCATAACCAATACTGCGATTTCCAATTTTAAAGCTCGGTTTCATAATGATTTACCTTCAATAATTAAGTTTGCTCTATTTAAGTCTATATAACTATCAATATCAATAGATTCATTTTCACCCATTTCAAAAAATCTTGTAGGATGGCAAAAAAATGAATTATGTTCGATCAGGCTTTTAAAAGAACTAATATAAATAGCACCATTAATACGTAAAGCTTTTGGTAACTTCTGTCTTGGTGCTTCTAAATCAGATGTCTGGCGTACAGGCACCATTTCACCTTTGTCATCTTGAATAACTACTTTATAAGGATGATGCTCGCACAGTGTTGCTGACACTACAGAATTTACAAGGTGGTGACCTTCATATTCATTAATACAGGCTCGTATGTCACTAATTTGGCGTAACGGACTAGTAGGTTGAAGAAGAATACATACTTCATCAGATAACATCATATCGCAATATATATCTTTGATAACATCAATAGTTTTTGCACTATCCGATGAAGTCAGGTGCCGCCTTCTATGTACTTCCGCATTATGTGTTATAGCTTCTTCTATAATACTTTCAGAGTCTGTAGAGACGATTACCCTACTAATACTCTCTATCTTTTTGGCAGAATTTATAGCTCTAGCCAACAAAGATATTCCACCTACAAGCTGTAAATTTTTATCTTTAATACCTTTTGATCCACCACGAGCTGGGATAATTGCTATATATTCCATTTATGATTATCTCTATCTTTAAAGGTCCACAAAAACTTTTTGGACTGGAATATCCCACATTCTATCACTATCAATGTGGGACTCAAACAACTCAGTACTATTTCCCTTACCAAACCAAGTAGATTTCTCAACGTTTAGCTTATCAATTTGAGTAAGTGTTCTCTCAACTCCTTCCTCAGAATAGTCACAATCTAGTACAGAAGGGCCTCTGAAGCGGGAGTTTTGTCGAGTTCCTATATTTATGCTTGGTAGGCCATAAAAAGGAGCCTCCCTTACACCCGCACTCGAATTACCTATAATAAAATCTGAATTTTTCAAAAGAACTAAGAACGACTCAAAATTAATTGATGGGAAAACTCTAAAGTTCACATGATCTTTATAATTTTCAATTACATCAAGTATTTTCAAACTACCAGGATCATTATTAGGATAGATCACTACATAATTTTTACCTGAATTATCAAGCACTTTAAATAGATTTTGAGTGTATTGTTTTATATCCTTCTCTTCACTTGTTACAGGGTGAAACATTACGATACCGTAATTTTCAAAATTAATATCATAATGAATTTTTGATTCTTTTAAACTAGGTAAGCTGCCTGATTCCATAATATCCAAATCTGGAGACCCTATTATAAATATAGAGGTCTTGTTTTCTCCCATTTGTATCAATCTTTGCTTGGCTTCATCGTTGGCAACCATATGTATATGAGAAAGTTTAGTAATTGAGTGCCTTATAGAATCATCAATAGTTCCTGATAATTCGCCACCTTCTATATGACATACTCGAATATGATTGAGTGCTCCTACTGTAGCGCCAGCTAATGCTTCTATTCTATCTCCGTGCACAACGATCATATCGGGATCTATAGAGTTTACTAGCCGCGAAATAATACTAATTGTATTAGATAATACGGAGCACATTGGCTCATCTGTATGCTGATTTGAGATAAGATAGCTATTTTTATAATTCTGCTTTTTAACTTCGTTAAAGGTTGATCCATACAATTTCATCATATGCATACCTGTAACTAAGACATGAAGCTCAAAGTTTTCCATACTTTCAACTTTGTCCATTAGGCTTTTAATTTTGCCAAAGTCTGCTCTCGTACCAGTAACAAACAATATTTTCTTCATATACAAATTTCGCTTAAAATCAAAAAGACACCCCATTGTAGGGATGCCTTCTTAACATTTCAATATGGTTTTAGTAGTTACATTACAGAATTAATTCTGAATTACCAACCAGTAACTTCTTTTAGCTTCTCGCCAAGCTTAGATGGGTCGCGTGTATATGCGATACCAGCATCTTCAAATGCTTTGAATTTTTCTTCAGCAGTGCCTTGACCACCAGAGATGATAGCGCCGGCATGACCCATACGCTTGCCTTCTGGAGCAGTGACACCAGCAATATAACCAACAACTGGCTTAGTCACATGGTCTTTGATATAAGCAGCTGCTTCTTCTTCAGCAGTACCACCGATCTCACCGATTAGGATGATAGCTTCAGTCTGTGGATCAGCTTCGAACAATTTCAATGCGTCAATTTGGTTCATACCAGGGATAGGATCACCACCGATACCGATACAAGTTGACTGACCAAAACCAAGCTTAGTTGTCTGCGCAACGGCTTCATACGTTAGCGTACCAGAGCGTGAAATGATGCCCACTTTACCCGGCAGATGGATATGGCCTGGCATGATACCGATTTTGCACTGACCTGGAGTGATAACGCCTGGGCAGTTAGGACCAACTAAGCGCACGTCGCCCGCTTCTTCCAGATAGCGTTTTGCTTTTAGCATATCGATAGTTGGTACGCCTTCAGTGATCACAACGATCAACTTAACGCCAGCATCGATTGCTTCGACGATAGAATCTAGTACGAATGGTGCTGGTACATAGATAACAGAAGCGTCCGCTTGAGTCGCTTCCATGGCTTCTGCCATAGTGTTGAATACTGGTAGGCCTAGATGCGTTTGACCACCTTTACCTGGCGTTACGCCGCCGACTACTTTAGTACCGTATTCGATCGCTTGCTCAGAGTGGAACGTACCATTTTTACCAGTGAAACCTTGTACCAATACTTTGGTATCTTTATCGATTAATACACTCATTATTTATTCCTTGTATTCGGTTGTCTTGTAATAGCTACTTGATGGTGTGTTAACCACCAAATATTAATGATAAATGTATACCAACAAGCTGCTATTACACGTTGACTACTATGCTTAAATGCTCATATTTAAAGGACTATGCCTCAAATATATTAAGCTTTAACAGCATCGACAATTTTCTGAGCCGCATCTGCTAAGCCTTGGGCTGTCGTAAGCTTAAGACCAGACTCTTCTAGAATTTGTAAGCCTTTTTCAGCATTATTACCTTCTAGACGTACAACCACAGGTACTTGTACATCGACTTCTTTAACAGCAGCGATAATAGCTTCTGCAATCATGTCACAACGTACGATACCACCGAAGATGTTGATTAGAACACCTTCAACGCTGCTGTCTTCAAGAATGATCTTGAACGCTTCAACAACGCGATCTTTAGTTGCACCGCCGCCAACGTCCAAGAAGTTAGCAGGCTTGCCGCCATACAATTTGATGATATCCATCGTTGCCATTGCAAGACCAGCACCGTTAACCATACAACCGATATTACCTTCTAGAGCAACATAGTTTAGATCAAACTCAGCAGCTTTAAGCTCACGCTCGTTTTCTTGAGTTTTGTCTTGTAGTGCTGCAATTTTAGGCAGACGATATAGTGCGTTTGAATCGATACCGATTTTGCCATCAACACAAACGATTTCGCCATTTTCACGAACCGCTAATGGATTAATTTCCATTAGAGCAAAGTCGTTTTCAACAAATGCTTTATAAGCACCAGTCATTAATTTAACGAACTGGTTGATTTGCTTGCCTTCTAGACCCAGTTTGAACGCAACATCGCGTGCTTGGAAAGGCATTAGACCAACTAAAGGATCAACATGTACTTTGAAGATTTTTTCTGGCGTCTCATTTGCAACTTCTTCGATATCAACACCACCTTCGGTTGATGCCATGAAAGTCACACGACGAGTCGCACGATCAACGACTGCACCAAGATATAGCTCAGTTTGTACTGGATACATGTCTTCTGCAACCAATACGAAGTTAACTGGTTGACCATCAGCGTCAGTTTGGAAAGTAACCAAATTGGTGCCGATAAGCGCTTCAGTAACTTGCTTGGCTTCTTCACGAGTTTTAACCAGCTTTACACCGCCCGCTTTACCGCGACCACCAGCATGTACTTGCGCTTTGATAACCGCAATGTCAGTTGGCGTTTTATCAAAAGCAGCAGCAGCTTCGTCGCCACTATAGGCGAGGATGCCTTCTTGAATCGGCAAACCGTAGCTTTTTAATAGCTCTTTTGCTTGATACTCATGTAAATTCATTGATTGTATCCTTTATTTTTTACAATTAATAAAAAGTGAAATCAAGTGCGCCCATGCATATATTAATCATACGTCTGACGCACTCATGATCGTGGCTATCGCCAAAATAGCGATACCACAATCAGGTTGTAAATCGATAATAATTAAACGAGCAACTGCTTATTTCTTGCGTTTTTTGCGCTGAATAGCGTGGATAGCACGGCCATCTGCAGATAGTGCCGCTTCGTGCACCGCTTCTGACATCGTTGGATGCGCAAACGTCATCAACTGCAAGTCTTCGATACTAGAGACAAATTCCATCGCGATCATACCCTGATGGACGATATCACCAGCACCGGCTGAGATAGCATGCATGCCCAGTAGGCGATCTGTCTTAGCATCAGCCACTACTTTGATAGAGCCTTCTGCTTCGCTTTGAGCCAATGCACGACCGTTGGCAGCCAAGTTAAATGAACCTGTCTTGACTTCATAGCCAGCTGCTTCAGCTTCTTGCTCAGTTAAGCCTACCCATGCAATTTCTGGGTGAGTATAAATGACATTGATGATGGTGTCATAGTTAACTTGAGCTTTTTCGCCATGGATACGTTCCACAGCCATCATGCCCTCTTCCATTGCTTTGTGCGCAAGCATAGGACCACGGACTAAATCGCCAATGGCATAAACGCCATCAAGATTGGTTTTGCACTGATCGTTCACATCGATAAGACCACGTTCGGTCAATTGAATGCCACTGTCATCGCCAAGTAATTTTTCAGAATAAGCACGGCGACCAACACAAACGATTAGTTTGTCAAAGCTCTCTTCAGATGACTCACCTTTGTTTTCGCTAGTGACGACCACTTGATCATCTTTAACTTCAGCATTGGTTACTTTGGTATCGACACGGATATCAAGGCCTTGCTTCTTCAGCATTTTGCCAGCTTCTTTTGAGATGTCTTTGTCAGCGGCTGCTAAGAAACTAGGAAGCGCTTCATAGACTACAACCTCGCTACCTAGACGACGCCATACTGAACCAAGCTCAAGACCGATAACACCAGCACCAATAACGCCTAAACGTTTAGGGACTGAGGTGAAATCAAGCGCGCCAGTAGAATCAACGATACGATCGCCGTCAGTTTTGGCAACTGGAATGTCGATAG
Source organism: Psychrobacter sp. Pi2-51 (assembly GCF_904846665.1). Classification (NCBI taxonomy): domain Bacteria; kingdom Pseudomonadati; phylum Pseudomonadota; class Gammaproteobacteria; order Moraxellales; family Moraxellaceae; genus Psychrobacter; species Psychrobacter sp. Pi2-51. The sequence continues at coordinate 161,604 of NZ_CAJHBP010000002.1, read as the reverse complement.
GCACTGAACCTGCCGCCAAAATCACATTCTTAGCGGTAATAGTGCTTTCCGCTTCGTCTTCTAATGCTACAAATTTAACTTGTTTGTCAGCGCCTTTGCCATCAACCAACGTGCCCCAGCCTTGTAGCCAGTCAACGCCATTACCTTTCAATAATGCCGCAACACCGCCAGTTAATTGCTTAACGATGCCTTCTTTGCGTTCTATCATTTTTTCGATATCAATAGCGACATCGCCGGTGCTGATACCATGCTCATCGAGATCATGCTTGGTCGCTTCATAACGATGCGAGCTATCAAGCAGTGCCTTTGATGGGATACAACCAACGTTTAGGCAAGTCCCGCCAAGCGCTGGCTCACCTTTATAAACACGTTTTTCGATACAAGCAACGCTCATACCAAGCTGTCCTGCACGGATAGCTGCTTCGTAACCACCAGGACCGCCGCCGATAACGACTAAATCATAACTGTCTTTCATAGTACGTTCCTATTTCTATTTTATTTATCATTTATGCTATTGTTTATTTTATTAAGAGATAAACGATGTTTCTCGCTGCTAGTTAATACACTATATCAACGCCACACATTTATTTATCAAAAAACGCTAATAAAATATAGCTGCTGACGTTGCTACTCGAAACGGTAGCATCATTAAAAACTATTTATACCACGCTACCAAAGTTAAAAAGCTTGTATCGGCGGTTGCCAATACAAGCTTAGAAGCTTATAGGTCTAAGAGGAGCATGGTTGGATCTTCGACCAACTCTTTGAGAGTAACTAAGAACTGTACCGCTTCTTTACCATCGATCATACGATGGTCATAAGATAGTGCAAGATACATCATTGGCAAGATTTTAACTTCACCATTAACTGCCATAGGGCGGTCATTGATGGCATGCATACCCAAGATAGCGGTTTGTGGCGGGTTCAAGATAGGCGTTGACATGAGTGAACCGAATACACCACCGTTTGAGATAGTGAAAGTACCACCAGTCATGTCATCTAGACCAAGCTTGCCTTTTTGAGCCAAGCCACCAAGTTCACGGATACGGCTTTCGACATCTGCCATGCTCATGCGATCGGTATCACGTAATACAGGAACTACTAGACCACGGTCTGACGATACGGCTACACCGATATCATAAAAACCATGATAAACAATGTCGTCGCCATCCAATGATGCATTCACTGCTGGGAAACGTTTTAGCGCTTCAGTCGCTGCTTTGACGAATAACGACATAAAGCCTAGACGAACGCCATGACGCTTTTCAAACTGATCTTTATATTTGGTACGCATGTCCATTAACGGTTTCATGTTAACTTCGTTGAACGTCGTCAGCATCGCAGTTTCTTGCGTCGCTGATAATAAACGCTCAGCAACACGCTTACGAAGGCGTGTCATTGGCACACGTTTTTCGGTGCGCTCACCAGCTGATTCAGCTACTGGGCGGCCGCTATCAGACTTGATAGAGCTGTCTGCTTTTAGTGTCGGGCTTGCCATATCAGTCTTGGTTACACGACCACCACGACCACTACCTTCGACGTCTTTAGGATCGACGCCGCTCTCTTTTGCCGCTTTACGGACTGCTGGGCTTTGATCTTTATGATCAGCTTCTTCTTTCTTATCTGTTACTTGTACTGGCTCTCCGCCATCTGCCGCTTGCTTTGCTTGTACTGGAGCAGCTGGCTGATCTGGATTTACGGAAGGAGCATCACTGTCGTTACTGTCGTCTGCACCAGCGCCACTTGCGCCCGCTTCAAACTCTGCAATTAACTCATCAGACAATACAGTATCATCAACTTGCTTAACGATTTTGGTTACCACACCATCATCAGGTGCCACAACTTCTAATACAACTTTGTCAGTTTCAATTTCGGCCAATAGGTCATCACGGTTTACTTGTTGGCCTTCAGTGACATGCCATTCAACGATTGTGCCATCGGCAACCGATTCTGGAAAAACGGGGGCTTTGATCTCAGCCATCGATATACTCCTTAGATTTGGATATTGCTATTTATTATTAAGTCGTGATAGGCAGTCAGTACCGATTTAAACTATTTACACCATACTGACTGTCATCGCCTGATTCATTTGTCTTATCTAGTCTGTTACTTTGACAACCTGCTACTTAGACAATTCGTCCACACTAATACCAAGACCGCCAGCGATTAATGCTTGTTGCTGTTGTACGTGTAATTTCGCAGAACCTGTCGCAGGGGCAGCACTAGGGGGACGTGCTACTGGCTCCATGACTTTTGCCTTGGTTGGATGCGGTACCACAATACGGAACATACTCGGTGCCAAGTAATACCAAGCGCCCTGATTAAGCGGTTCTTCTTGCGTCCAAACGATTTCTTTTAGGTTGCTGTATTTTTCAATTTCAGCAATCAACCGTTCTTCTGGCAATGGATAAAGTTGTTCGATACGGACGATGGCGACATGGTCAAGACCGAGCGCGCGGCGTTGTTCTAGCAAGTCATAATAAACCTTACCACCACATAGCACCATCCGAGTTACGTTGTCTGCGTTGTGCTCATCCATCTCTGGCAATACAGTCTCAAATTTACCATTGGCCAGCTCTTCGAGATTTGACGTAGCCAACTTGTGACGCAATAGGCTTTTTGGTGACATGACGATCAATGGCTTACGAATCGGACGCACTGCTTGACGACGTAGAGCATGATAAATTTGCGCAGGCGTCGTTGGCGTAATGACCTGCATATTGTCTTCAGCACATAACTGTAAGAAGCGTTCAAGACGCGCCGATGAATGCTCAGGGCCTTGACCTTCGAAACCATGTGGTAACAACATAGTCAGACCGCACACACGCTGCCATTTGGTTTCGCCACTCGAGATGAACTGATCGATGACGACTTGCGCACCGTTGACGAAGTCACCAAACTGCGCTTCCCAAACGATCAATGCGTTTGGTACGGTCGTTGCATAACCATACTCAAAGGCCAATACGGCTTCTTCTGACAACAATGAGTTATAGGTGGCAAAACGCGCTTGTGTTTCGCTCATATGAGCCAGTGGCACATACATACTGCCATCATCGATATTGTAAATTTCACTGTGACGGTGAGCGAAAGTACCGCGGCCCACATCTTCACCAGTAATACGAACCAATACTTTATCGTTATCGACTAAAGATGCGTATGCCAATGTCTCAGCAGCACCCCAGTTAAGAGGCTCTTCGCCAGTTTGCATAGCCAAACGCTGATCAACGACTTTTTGAACTTGGCGCTGAAGCTTATAGCCTTCTGGCATTTCAGCCATACGACGTCCGTAACCTTTTAGGATTTCGATATCGACACTGGTATCCCAGTCATCAACCAAATCATGTCCTAGATAAGGTTTCCAGTCTACAAATAGCTGTTCGTTAGGTTCTTGAACCAGTGAGTTGGCAACATAATCACCACGGTCTAAAGACTCACGATACTCATCTTCGTATTGCTTTTCTTGTTCAGCATTCAAGATACCATCTGCAATAAGCTTCTGTGCATAAATAGTACGAGTCGTCGGCAGTTTCTTAATAACGGCATACATCAAAGGCTGAGTGGCAGAAGGTTCATCTGCTTCGTTGTGACCGTTACGACGATAGCAGAAAAGATCAATGATGATATCTTTATCAAATTGATGACGATAGTCTAATGCCAATTGTGCGGCAAACACGACCGATTCAGGATCATCACCATTCACGTGTAAAATAGGTGCATGTACCATTTTTGCCACGTCAGTACAGTATTCAGTTGAACGAACATCTTCTTGACGACTGGTCGTAAAACCAACTTGGTTATTGATCACAATATGTACCGTACCACCAGTGGTATAAGCACGAGTTTGTGACATTTGGAACGTTTCTTGAACCACGCCTTGACCAGCAAAAGCAGCATCACCATGGATGACGATTGGCAAGACTGAGTTACCGCCTTTATTATCTAAAAGAGGTTGGTCATTACGACGAACCTGACGGGCACGTACTGACCCTTGCAATACTGGCGCAACGATTTCAAGGTGTGACGGGTTAAAAGCCAAAGCCAAATGCGCTTCGCCACCTGGCGTCATCACATTAGATGAGAAACCATTGTGGTACTTAACGTCGCCTGAGCCTTTTTCTGGCTGAACTTTACCATCGAACTCGTCGAACAAATCAGCAGGTTTTTTACCTAAGATATTCACCAATAAGTTCAAGCGCCCACGATGCGCCATACCGATAACCATCTCTTTGGTGCCATAACCGCCAGCACGTTGGATGATTTCATTGATAGCAGGGATAAAGCTCTCGCCACCCTCTAGACCGAAACGCTTGACGCCCGTATATTTACGCGCCAAATATTTCTCTAAGCCTTCGGCAGCGGTTAAGCGCTCAAGGATAGAGAGTCGTTTGTCTTTATCAAACTCAATATAACCCAGATTGCTTTCGAGATATTTTTCCATCCAGCGCTTTTCTGTACTGGTGGTAACATGCATATATTCGATACCGATATAACGACTATAAACACGTTCCATGATTTCAATAATTTCACGTAACGGTGCTTCGTCCTTACCAATATTCAAATCATTGGTGGGATATATGGTGTCTAGATCGGCTTCTGAAAGATTGTGATACTCAAGCGTCAAATCTTCCACTTCAGCGCGTGGGTGCAGATCTAATGGATCGAGTTTCGCGCGGCGATGACCACGGCGACGATAAGCAGAAATCAGCTGCTGTACGCCCATTTGCTTAGGGTCGGCACAGTCAGCTGCATTGCTAGTCGTTGTGGTTGCAGGAGTGCCCTTGTTCGCCGTTTGATTGCGAGCAAGTAACAAAAACTGGTCTTTAATAGCATTATGCTGAGCATCGTTTGGCGATTTGTATTGTTCGAAATACGCTTGCCAATCCGTATCAACACTAGTAGGGTCGGTCAGGTATTGCTCATAAAGCACTTCGATATAGTTGGCATTATCAGCGGCCAGTTCAGTATGTTCTACGTCTGCGGCTTCTTTAGTTATACTATTCATAATAATCGTCTATTTGATAGATAAATGAATGGAATCGTGCTTATTATTGTGTCGTTCGTTGTACATTTGATATTTTGACTTTTGAGCTTAAGCAGTAATAAGATTTGCTATTGCTGATGACTAATAATTTCTGATGACTAATATTCTGACAACTAATATAAGGCATCGTTGTTCCTACTGTGATAAGTAGCGTTCATCATTATCGATAAAAAATATGTCAAGTAATAATGATGGCGCTACTACAATACTCAGCTCAAACAATAGCCATCTGATAAAATTATTTGTGAACGTCCAGTTTTCTTGTCTGACTCGTTTCACAACATTAATTTATATATACTGCTATCAGCTATAACCAATTTATTAATGATAATACCTTTTGCAAATACCCTATCGTTCAGCTAGCCTATGAATTGGCTATTTTCGCTGAAATGTCTTCTTATGAAGGATATTTATTGTCATTTTTGGCAAACATACATTGCTGTATAGCTTAGCATGCATGCCTTGCACGACATAGTTTGTTTGCTCAATAGTAGGTATTTACATAATGAATATCTATTATAAACCTCTTACTCCGTGCATTTCTACTGCTAATTATATAGACAGTTCGTTTACATAACAGGACTTCTTACATACCACCAACGTATTGTTAATACTGGCTTACTTTTGACCAGCGATTTAACGCGTTTTAGCCAAATGCGCCTCTCCAAATAGTAAACAGAAATACCTCTTCTATCTCCTACCCATACGCAAATCTAGCTAATAAAAAACACCGCCTAATACTGAGACGGTGTTTCATTATGATATGTACATAAACTAAGCAGCGCTTAACTCGTTTAACCTGCTTGGTCTATCAGCATGTTACGTAGATGACCGATTGCTTTGGTAGGGTTCAAACCTTTTGGACACACTGATACACAGTTCATGATACCGCGGCAACGGAATAGGCTGAACGGATCATCCAAACGTGCCAAACGTGCTTGCGTATCACCATCACGGCTATCAGCGACGAAGCGATAAGCATGTAATAGTGCAGATGGACCTAAGAATTTATCAGGGTTCCACCAAAACGATGGGCAGCTGGTTGAGCAGCACGCACATAGAATACATTCGTACAGACCGTTTAGCTTTTCGCGTTGCTCAGGTGACTGCAAACGCTCTGTTGGCGGTGCTGGCTGATCGTTGATTAAGTACGGGTGTACTTTTTCATACTGCTCGTAGAATTGGTTCATATCGACGACCAAATCACGAACCACAGGTAAACCTGGCAACGGACGAACAGTAATTTTTTCGGGTAGCGTGTTCATGTTGATAAGACAGGCTAGACCATTTTTGCCATTGATATTCATGCCATCAGAGCCACAAATGCCTTCACGGCAAGAGCGACGGAAGGTGATGGTTTCATCTTCCTTTTTCAGGCGTAATAACACGTCAAGCAACATACGATCTGAGTCTAACAACTCAACTGTATAGGTTTGCATACGTGGCGCTGCGTCCAGATCAGGATCGTAGCGGTAGATTTCGATGGTGCGAGTACCTCGGCTCATAATGCTAAACTCCACACGTAGGTGATGGCGGGCGTACAAAGGTTGCAACATATCAGCGCTAGATAGAGTATCTTTATCACAGCGCTGGCATGAGCATGTAGCTGGCGGTCACCTTTTTAATAAATTAATAAGGGATAAAACGTTAACGCTGTTCATATAGACCAGCGGCGCAGTCAAAAATTAATAGACGCGAACTTTTGGCTCGATATAATCAACGGTCAATGGCACTTTGCGTACTGGCTTATAAACGATTTTATTGCCTTCAGAATACCACAAGGTATGCTTCATCCAGTCATGATCGTTACGACCGTTTGGTGCATAGTCATCATCTTCTGGACGGTCATAATCAGACACACTGTGCGCGCCGCGACTTTCATGACGCATCGCTGCTGATATCATTGTTGCTTTAGCCACTTCATATAGATTAGCCACTTCAAAAGCTTCGATACGGGCCGTGTTAAAGACTTGTGATTTATCAGCCAAATGAATCTGGTCGATTTTGTCGCCTAGCGCTAAGATTTTCTCAACGCCTTCGTCCATCATCGCTTGCGTACGGAATACACTGGCATGTGTCTGCATGGTCGAACGAATTTCGTCCGCAACGTCTTGAGCATTATAGCCTTCAGTCGATTGTTGCAGTTTGTTTAAACGCTTCACTGTAAAATCAAGGACACGTGGATCAAGTGGTTTATAGTTGTGATCGGCATGATGGAATTCATCAACGATATGCTTACCAGCAGCACGACCAAATACCAATAGATCAAGTAGTGAGTTTGTACCTAGACGGTTGGCACCGTGAACACTGACACAAGCACATTCGCCGATAGCGTAAAGACCTTTAACGACAGTGCCTTTCGTGTATAGACCTTCGTCATCCGTACCCGCTCCTAGATCAGGAGTGATGACTTGACCATGAATCGTGGTTGGAATACCGCCCATCATATAGTGAATGGTTGGGATAACTGGAATCGGCTCTTTAGTGATATCAACGTTGGCAAAGTTTTTACCAATCTCAAATACTGATGGCAAACGCTTCATGATGGTTTCAACACCTAGATGCGTCATATCCATAACGATATGGTCCGCATTAGGGCCACAACCACGGCCTTCTTTGATTTCTTGATCCATAGAACGTGATACTAAATCACGTGGTGCCAAGTCTTTCACAGTTGGCGCATAACGCTCCATGAATGCTTCACCATCTTTATTACGTAAGATAGCACCTTCACCACGACAACCTTCGGTCAATAGCACGCCTGCACCATGAACGCCCGTTGGGTGGAACTGCCAGAATTCCATGTCTTGTAATGGAATACCAGCACGGACCGCCATGCCAATACCGTCACCAGTATTGATATAAGCGTTGGTAGATGCGGCAAAGATACGGCCTGCACCACCTGTCGCTAGGACAGTAATCGGTGACTGGAATACAGCTACAGTACCAGTCTCTTGCTCAAGTGCGATGACGCCGTTGATGTTGCCGGCTTCATCTTTGATCAAGTCAAGGGCAATCCACTCGATAAAGAACTCAGTACCTTGCTCTAGGTTTTTTTGATATAGCGTGTGCAATAGTGCGTGACCTGTACGGTCAGCAGCGGCGCAAGCACGTTGTACCGCTTTTTCGCCATAGTTTGACGTATGACCACCAAACGGACGCTGATAAATCGTGCCATCTTCGTTACGGTCAAACGGCATGCCCATGTGTTCAAGCTCATAGACGACTTTTGGCGCTTCACGGCACATGTACTCAATAGCGTCTTGATCACCTAACCAATCTGACCCTTTAACGGTGTCATAAAAGTGAAAGTGCCAGTTATCATTGCTCATGTTACCCAAGCTTGCACCGATACCGCCTTGAGCAGCAACAGTATGCGAACGCGTTGGGAATACTTTGGTCAGGACTGCAACCTTCATGCCCGCTTCTGCCAAATGTAGTGAAGCACGCATACCTGAGCCACCACCACCAACGATAACTGCATCGTAGTTTAGGGTCTTAATATTACTAATGGTATTATCTTGTCTAGTTGCCATTACGGTTTTCCTAATGCCTGTTAATGCTTAGAAGTAAATAAAAAGGCTGTCTCAAAATCATCCTATTGCTGGACAAAACACTGTATTGTCTCGCCTCTACTTGAAATTATCAAAGTGGATGACGCTAACAACCTTTAGCCACCTAATTTGCATATCTATCTTTATATTGGGTTCGCTCACTGACTAAACCATAGCGCACCTATTATATAAGTGACTGACTAAGTCAGTAATATCCAACGCTATGATTGGCTATAGTTAAACGGCAACAACACCGAAACCAGTACCCCAAAAAATCATGATGCCCCAAAATAAAAACACTAAAATAGCAATAATCATCAATGACTGTAGGACTAAACGTAGACCTGCTGCGCTTGAGCCTAGTTTGCCAGTGGTAATGTAATCAGTGAACACTGTCCACATACCAACCCAAGCATGGCCAGCTAGTGCAAGTACCGCCACTAAGCTAAATAAGCGCATAGGCAGACTGGTCATGAATGATGACCATTCAAGATAAGTAACGTCGCCATGCGTCAAAAAGAAGCCCAGCAATACCACACTATAAACAGCTAAAACGACAGCGCTAATACGCTGGATAATCCAATCGCGTGAGCCTGAACCGGTCAGACCAGTCGCACTTTTGATTCCTGAATCATTTTTAATCATTAGAACATCACCCATACAAATGACGCGACAATTAGAATCGCTGCAATCACAAAACTAACCATAGACGCAGTGCGGCCAGATTTTAGTTCTTCATTCATGCCCATATCAGCAAATAAGTGCTTGATACCCATCACAAAGTGATAAGCAATCGCCGCAACGAATATCCATGCTAAAAAGCGCACAAGTACGTTGTCAAATACGGTCTCAAAACTCTCAGGCGACGCCAATGAGTTCTGTAGTAACCACAGCATGACAGGAATCAATAAAAATAGAATAATGCCAGAGATACGATGCAAGATTGAGGCGATCGCAATCGGTGAGCGATTAACGCTAATCACTTGGCTTAAAGGCAGATCAATAGGTCGGTTGCTTTTCACAGCGGGCATCCTTTTTGCGGTTATACTCCTGTATCTGCTAACAACCAATGCTTGATATAAATAGTATCAAGTTAGGTATTGAGCAACACACGAGACGAATAAAGTAAGGAAGAGCTAGCTGACTTCGTTTAGTTTGCGCTAAATATGAAGAAATGGTCGGATGGTAAACGGTGTAGCAGGACTCGTTAAATTGATAAGCTTTTTAATAGCGGCTCATCGACTAACCAACAAGTAAGCGCACTATTCGTTAGAGCGATTAACTATTCTATTTTTACTGATACTTTTCACATAGAAAAAGATCACTGTCTTCTCTACATCAATATGAACCATAAGCGGATTAATTAAAATAGGCTCATTACTTAAAAATAGGACAGTTAACAAGATCTATCAGACCATCACGTACAGCTCCGGTCTAAACAGTCACCGTCTAGTCGTCACTAAATATAGATAGAGTCAGCTTTAAACGACACTATATCATGACCACTTATCAATTCGCACAAAGCGAGTGCCAGTTAAGTAACGCTAATTATAAAATGACTGGGCGACAATTACAAATTTATCCCTAAACTAATGAAATAAGAAGGCTTATTTAACAAACAAGCGAATTTGTGCAATACTAAATCCCCCCTGACGACTCAGCTCAGCGGATTAGATGACCCATTCCGTTCGCCTACTACTCATACGCAGTCTGTTTTTAGCATAGATAGCCAAAATACGCTTTGCTCTATTTTGGTAAATCGATGCAGATATTATGCGCATAATAGAGTTTGCCTTAACGCTCTAAAAGGGCAGTTTTTAAGCAAAATAACCAAGCAGACATATTTTGATACAAAATTTACAGTAGATAGACACTATGAAACCACACCAGTTGGTGCCTTTGCTGCTAAAAGTTTTTTCAAATCATAGAGAATTGCTGCTAATATAGCCTGCATATTAAATACGTTAAAAACATTTTGACCGTTTTACTAGTAATGGCGCGAGGCTGTGCGTCGGTATATTTTTATTCTAACAAGTTACAACCAATGGAGAGGAATTTATGGCTGACACTCACGCCAAACTAACCGTAGATGGTAAAGAATACGAACTTCCAATTATTAAAGGTACTTTAGGGCGCCCAGTTATCGATGTTGCGGCTTTACAAGAGTCGGGCTTTTGGTCTTATGACCCTGGTTTTAAAGTAACCGCACCTGTTGAATCAAAAATTACTTTTATCGATGGCGGCAAAGGCGAGTTATTGCATCGCGGCTACCCTATCGATCAATTAGCAAATAACGCTGAATATTTAGAAGTGGCTTATGCGCTTGTTCATGGCGAATTGCCTAATGCCGAGCAAAAAGCAGATTTCTTTGAAAAGATCCGTAAGCACTCAGGCGTCCATGACCAATTGCGTAAGTTCTTTGAAGGCTTCCGTCGTGACGCGCATCCAATGGCTATTATGGTTGGTGTCGTTGGTGCTTTATCAGCCTTCTATCATGACAACCTAGACGTCAGTAACGAAGAGCATCGTGAAATCACGGCTATTCGTCTGATTGCTAAAATGCCAACGCTTGCTGCAATGAGTTACAAATACTCTCAGGGCGAACCGTTCATGTACCCGCGTAATGACTTTAACTACGCTGAAAACTTCTTATACATGATGTTTGCAACGCCTGCTGATGTAGATTATCAGAAAAACGATGTCATCACTCGTGCAATGGACAAAATCTTTACCTTGCATGCTGACCATGAGCAAAACGCTTCTACGTCAACGGTACGTTTAGCAGGCTCTACGGGTGCTAACCCTTATGCGTGTATCGCTGCTGGTATCGCAGCCCTTTGGGGACCATCACATGGCGGCGCGAACGAAGCCGTTCTTGAGATGCTAGATGAAATCGGTACTGTTGAGAACGTGCCTGAATTCATGGAAAAAGTAAAAAGCCGTGAAGTGAAGCTAATGGGCTTTGGTCACCGTGTCTACAAAAACTTCGATCCACGTGCGCAAGTAATGAAAGAGACTTGTGATGAGGTATTAGAAGCACTTGGTATCAATGATCCTAAGCTTGAATTGGCGATGGCGCTAGAAAAAATCGCACTAGAAGACCCGTTCTTCATCGAGCGTAACCTATATCCAAACGTTGATTTTTACTCTGGTATCATCTTGAAAGCTATCGGTATCCCAACGTCAATGTTTACCGTAATCTTTGCATTGGCTCGTACTTCTGGTTGGATCAGCCATTGGTTAGAGATGCACAGTGCACCATTCAAAATCGGTCGCCCACGTCAGTTATATACTGGTGAAACGCGCCGTGATTTTGTAAAGGTCGAAGATCGCAAGTAAGCTAAATAGTATTTGAGCAATAAAAAATCCCGCCATCGTGCGGGATTTTTTATTGCTTCGTCTTTTAGATCAGTATTATCGGTTTTACTGCAAATTACTGATAACTCAATCCTTATGTTCAGAACGACGTGGGGCGTTATTGGAATTCTTTTAGTGTCTGCTCATATTTAGCGATTTGTTCATCATATCCTTCGATGGTGTCATTAAACTTAGTCATCAATGTCTCAAACTCTTGTTGCTGATCAACCTTCATTTGTTGCATATCGATGACTTGCTGAGCTTCTATTTGCTCCCAGACTTGGTGTTGAATAATCAAGCGAGCCAGCGCTGGGCTTTTTGCACTGACCCTGCCAGCGATTTCTGCATGTTCGAATAACTGCGGTGTCAAAGTGGCTATATTAATTAAAGTATCGCTATCCTCTGCACTGAGCGGTGTCGTTACTGGTTGATAGAGCGCGTCCATCGCTTGTTGGTAGCTTTCTATCATTTGCTCTTCAGTCATCATCACAGGTTTACGCGGCTCAAGACTGATACGCTTAAGTACAGTCAAATCGCGCTCACCAACTTCAGTACTGGTATTCATCTCAGTATCCGTACTAACCGCACTATCAGTGGCCACTGGCACTGATGCTTGCTCAGATTCATTACTGTCGATGGCCTCTGCCCCTGACTTAAGACTATCAGTCACTGGGGCACTGGCCTGATTAGCGGTGGCCTGATTAGCAGTGTCCTGATTAGCAGTGTCCTGAGTTGCTCCTTCGAGCAATAAAGCATCGCCATCGGACGCATCAGCAGCTTGCAACGATTCGTACTCTGCTTGTAGCCGACGCTGCAACCCTTGTGCTTGAGCGACGTACAACGGCTGAAACTGTTTAATACGCGCAGCAGCTGAATCACTTTGCGGCATTGGTTGACTGTCTTCAGCACTCGTCTGTTCAGTGCTTTGACTTTCCTTTGGCTCAGGTTGCGTGTCTGCTTGCTGGCAACCACTCAATAGTAATATGCCGCTTAGCATTACCACAAGTACCGTTGAGGGATAACGTAGAGAGCTGGTGCTTTTGTCTGAGAAGCTTTTATTCATGTCGCTATCATGAACCTCATTATCCAGCATTTCTGGCAAAAATTTAAACATCAGAGTACATATCCTTTGTTAATGCAAAATAATAAAAGTTAGAATTATCACAGCAATCCATTGCTGGTTTATGTCGTTTTTTTAGTCGTACTTTTTACCTGTCGCATTATTCACTGCATGTACGCTCAGAAATGGAATACAAGCTTCTAGATCTTGACAGTCTTTGCCAAGTTGCCGACGTACGAAATAGTCTTGTACCATGCGTGCCTGTTGTTCGATACCATATGTAAAAAAGGATTTACCCGTCTCTAGCACATAATCATAACGGCGATTGATAATCGCACCGCGTACTACCTTTAATCCTTGTTGTAGCTGCCAAACGTGGGTTAGCTCGTGTATGAGCCAACTTTGCTTACCAATGGACGCATGGCTAAAATTTGCTATCCAATCTGCCGGATGAAAGTAAATATTACCATTAGGGCTGACCGCATAATTTTTGAGTACCCAGCGCGCGGTTTTAAGGTGAACATCATCGAGGGTGATACTGTTACCGAATACCGACTGAGCGAGCGCTATCTCACCAACAGTCAGCTTTCGTGATTGTTTTTTTGAAAATCTTGCTTGTAAAAACTGCTTGAGAGTCTGCTGATACATGGTTAATGAGTTACCTTACGCTAGTGAATCATGCTAAACCATTAAATAGGGGTGCAAACATTGAAACCCAAACATGGAAAAACAAGCATTTAAAAACAAATATCTAAGACATAAGCTGTACACTTAGCCGATTTTTCTTAACGTCAATCTAAGTTAGCCTAGCCGCTCAACTATAATAGTTATGAAGAGCAATGATTAAGGGCTGTTTGTATAAATTAGCTTATTTTTACCACTGATGTCTAATACTGATTATCAAATAGCTTTGTTTTTCTACAAAAAATAGCGACTGCCGAATATTTACTCTGTACAAAACAGCTTCATCAAGTCACTCTGTCATTGTAGTAAAGTCATAATTATCCGACCCTATAATAGAGAGTCCTATGCCGCCTAACTTTCATGCCGATACCCCACTCGCCCAGCGTATGCGCCCCACGACTCTTGATGCTATTATTGGTCAAGAACATTTATTAGCAAAGGGTGCGCCATTAAGACGCTTAGTGGAGCAAGGACATCTGCCGTCCATTATCTTGCATGGTGAAGCTGGCATTGGCAAAACCACCATTGCCATGCTGCTCGCTGATGCAGTTGGCAGGCCTTTTCATGCGCTATCCGCCTTGAATACTGGCGTTAAGCAATTGCGTGAAGTGCTAGATACCAAAGATTCTTTAAACTTTGAATCACCAGTGGTCTTTATCGACGAGATTCATCGTTTTAACAAAGCTCAGCAGGATGCACTACTGGGCGCTGTAGAGTCTGGTGATATTACGTTGATTGGTGCGACCACGGAAAATCCCTCCTTTAGTGTCAATAACGCCCTGCTATCACGTTGCCAAGTGTATCGTCTAGAACCTCTGACACCAGAGCAAATTAGCGCGGTCTTGCAACGGGCCATGCAAGAAGATAACATTCTGCAAAATCTGACAATCGACCTACAAGCGCAAAATACGATCAGTCAATTGGCGCATGGTGATGCCAGAAAGGCGCTGAATGTATTGGAGCTAGCGATTCAAACGGCTGATGCTAAACAGTCGCCGGTTATCATTGATGACGAACTGGTTAGCCGAGTGGCGCAAACCGCTTTGGTGCGTTACGACAAAGATGGCGAGCAGCATTACGATATTATATCGGCAATGATAAAATCTGTCCGTGGCTCCGATCCTGATGCAGCTTTGTATTGGATGGCGCGGATGCTGGTTGGCGGCGAGCCTGCTGACTTTATTGCACGCCGTTTGGTGATTTTGGCCAGTGAAGACATTGGTAATGCCAACCCGAATGCCCTACTCCTTGCTGATGCAGCGTTACGTAGTGTGCAGTCGATTGGTATGCCTGAGGCACGTCTAATTTTAGGGCAAGTGGTGGTTTATCTAGCAACCAGTGCCAAAAGTAATAGCACGTATAAAGCGATCAATGCTGCGATGGCGTTGGCAGAAAAGGATGCCTCCCCTGTCCCGCTACACTTGCGTAATGGCGTGACCAAATTAATGCGCAATCAAGGCTATGGTCAAGATTATATCTACCCGCACGATTATCCCAACCATTATTATCCGCAGTCATATTTGCCAGACAATTTAATTGGCACACGCTTTTATGAGTTTGCAGACAATCAACGAGAGCAGCACAGCAAGCAATTTATGGATTGGCTAAAAACCCAAGCAGCAAGTAATGACTAACCATGCATAACACGGCTCAGTTCATTATCCAATGTGTGCTTTAATGCATAAATGGTAGCGCTCATTGATAATACTTATGACGATTTTTGACATACTGAACGATATAGTGGGAAGATGACACAGCACGTTGCGATGAAAAGCGTTAAAATGACCTCATAATGAACGATACAAGCTATTAAGTGCGTCACTTTTTATTGAATGACATTACTGATAGCGCGCTTTGCTTGACCGTAATAGCGCTTTGCTTGACCGTAACAGCGCTTTGTATTATCTACTGCTCTAATAGGCAGATAATGCTCTATATTCCAAATCACACCTATCTATAAATAATAAGACATTGAGATTTACTATGAGTTTAAATACGATTCCTGAGATTATCGAAGACATTCGTGCTGGTAAAATGGTCGTCTTGATGGATGATGAAGACCGCGAAAACGAAGGTGATATCATCATGGCAGCGACCCATGTGCGCCCTGAAGATATCAACTTTATGATTACCCATGCGCGCGGCTTAGTCTGTTTGACCATCTCTCAAGCACGTGCACATCAGCTGTCTTTACCACTGATGTCTGAACGCAACGAAGCCAAATTTAGTACCAACTTTACCGTATCAATTGAAGCAGCTGAAGGCGTTACGACTGGTATCTCTGCTGCCGATCGCGCCCGTACGATTCAAGCAGCGGTTTCTGCTACTGCTAAAGCTGAAGATATTGTACAGCCTGGCCATATCTTTCCTATCATCGCACAAGATGGTGGCGTATTGCATCGCGCTGGTCACACAGAAGCCGGTTGTGACTTATCACGCTTAGCCGGTCTTGAGCCAGCATCTGTGCTCGTCGAAATCATCAATGCTGATGGTACGATGGCACGCCGCGATGATCTAGAAATATTTGCCAAAGAGCATGATCTAAAAATAGGTACGATAGCTGATCTTATCAACTATCGTATTGCGAATGAGCAAACAGTAGAAGAAGTAGAATCACATCCTTTTGAAACTGAACATGGTACGTTCACCTTGCATCGCTTCCGTGAATTTGGTGCTGATGAGACCCATTTAGCATTAGTCAAAGGCGATGTCAGCGAAGGCGTCAGTACGGTACGTGTTCATGGCTTCCATCCATTACGTGATTTGTTTGCGGCTAAAAATGACATGACTGGCCGTAGTGGCTGGAGCGTACAAGCGGCACTAAAAGAAATTAGCGCCTCAGATCGCGGTGTATTGGTTTGGATTGGTAGTAACCAGCCGGTTGATTTAGGGGATGCGTTAGACAAAGCTGCAGACAATGAATCGCAATCAACGCTTACTCAACAGCCGTATCGTAGCGTTGGTGTTGGCGCACAGATATTACGTCATTTAGGTGTCCGTGATATGCGCCTATTGTCATCACCAATGAAGTTTTATGCATTATCAGGCTTTGATCTGAACGTGGTTGATTTTGTGCATGCGCCGCAGCAAGACTAAAACCTGTTTGCGTTATTGAGTCGAAAAATCAAGCTTAAAAAAGGCACGCTAGCGTAATGTTAGCGTGCCTTTTTATATTTATGAGGTGTTAATTTTTAAAATTTAGGCGTGTGACCAAACTCTGCCTCTAATGCGAGCAGTCGTTCACGCTCCTCGATTGTCCAAGGCAGTTTATTCTTGCCACCACTGTCTAAGCGCACCACGACTGCTTCAGCCGTCGCAACGATAGCCAATTGCGCCGTACTATAGTAACGATACTCTATGGTTATACTCGTATTACCCAAACGTTGACAACGAACGCCTAATAATAAAGTATCCGGATAGGTCACGGGACGCAAATACTGGCAACTGGATTGTGCTAATACGGTGACCATACTGCCGTCAAACATCCCTAACGTCTGCAAATACGCAATACGCGCTGACTCAGCATAACGGTAATAGACGACGTTGTTTAAGTGGTTAAATGCATCCATCTCGCCCCAGTGAATCGGCTGATGATGAATAACAGGATAATGCGCCAATTCGTCAGGACGACTATCGTTTAGTACCTCAGTGGCAAGACCGACTGTTCTATTTGGCTGATCCATGTTTTAACCTTATCTTTCAATATTGATATAGACGATTGTCTTAAATAATATTCATTTATTGACGTCATCTTTCATTAACGTTGCGGTTTGTCTAAAATTTGCGTGGTCAACAGTGGCGTTGGTTTTGGTGCATTGGCAATCAGTCTATCTAACCAATCGAGTACTTCTGGAATATCGCTTGGCGCTTTCATGGTTTCTAAGTTCTTGGCCAGATCGTTTGTACTTTCAGCAGCGCTCGTCGCACTTTTTTCTGCTTGCGCAGGTTGTTTGCTAGCAGTCATAGAAGACTGTGGCACTAAGGTTTTTAGTTGTTTACGAGCTTGCGTCAGATAGCTGACAAGCTGATCTTGTTCACGCATATTGCTAGCTTGGTTCGCTAAATTCAATGTCATGATAACTTCGTGAATGGTTAATTGGCGGCGTGTCAAAGCAAGGTTATTATTGCTTACTGCTCTACTTTGCTGAGTGCTTTCATTGCCATTATTATTGCTAGTGCCATTACTATTGCTGTTCGCGGCACGCTCATGACTGTGCAAAAAATCTTGAATATTTTGAATCGCTAGATTTTGGATTTGCCACGGGCTTGGTTGTGCACTTTGTGCTTGCAAGCGTTCGATATCTTTGAGCAAGCTTTGCTTAATGACCACGGTCAACGCTGGGGCAATCTCATTGCTGCTTTGTGCCAATTGCCAATGCAGACCACGTAGTAAGTCTATCGCTGCGCTATCGTTATTGTCGGCCAATAATCTATTGGCTGCCTGTATTTGAATACGCAATAAATCCAGCTGATTTTGAGCTTGGTTATTGGTCGCTACGCTCGGCTCTGGTAAGGTCTGCTGACTCATGGCAAATATGCGATCATCCATCTCATTTAGACGGCTGACCACCTGCTCGTTGCTTTGCAGACGCTCATTGACGCTATGTTGAAAACGTTGATGGCTAATATATAAGAATAATAATGCCGCGATAAGTAGCAAAATCACCAACCATTGTAGACGCAACAACAAGGTGTTTGCTTGCCGACGCTGCTGGATAGCAGAAGGTTCCTTAGATAATGATTCAGAATTTATTGACATAAGACAGTACCGTTATGGGTAGGGTTAAACCTATTTAAAGCGAACAAAAAAAGCGTATCACGCTTTAAGTGTTGTCTGGTTATTAAGAAATCGTTTTTTCTATAGGACTTTAGCGCTAATGGCTGCCAGAATGGTTTCCGGCGCCAAATCTTCCACACGCCAATAGCTCAATTGCTGTTCTGCGACCATGTTTGCCAAGCGTTCGCCCAATACGATATAAGTAAAGTCTGATAATTTAAGCGCTGCGTTGTCGATCTTGCTTTGATTTGCAATTGCTTCTAAATTCGTCGCTTCTGAAGCCTTTATTACTGTTGCTTCAACAATACTTGCCCAATGCTCAAAGGCAGTACCACTACTGATCACGACGACGGGCTTTATTCTGTCTGCTGATGCTATGGTTTTTGATGCGTTTTGTGCCTGAAAATCTTGTAGCCATTGCTCATATTGACTCTGCGCCTCGTCAGGCATGATGCGCTCATACCAAGCAATACTATCGATATGTACACCGCGCGCCTGTAAGGTATCGACCAGCAGACGACGTCCGCCAAGCCCGCGCCATATCAATAGTTTATCGCCCGCTTGTAGACTTTCAATCTCAGGCATCGCTAGCATACCTTCGTTATTGGCAATGGTAGGCTGAAGCACGTGATAACTTGCCACCGGTCGCTTAGCATCATTGAGGACAGCAGCAGTTGCCTCACCAACCGCAATCAAATGACTTGGCGTCTCTAACGCCGCCAATGCGGACTCTGCCAGCTCAGTAGTGTTGTTTTGTTTGTAACGATCAACCTCAAGCGCTTGCCACATGGCTAACCCTGAGGCCGCAGCGGTCGGACTGACAATAACCAGTGCTTGATAGTCACCAGCCAGCCATTGCCGCATCATTTTTCTGTCTTCATCGGTCGCTGCACGTGCTTGCAATGCCAACATCGGCATCTCAATGACCGACAGCCCTGCCGCTTGTAGACACTGCGTCAGTGGCGCTGCTCGCTCTATCGGCCGCGTATTGATGACTACTTGCGGCAGCGCTGATGATTGCTCAGTTGAGTGAGGCGAATCCGTGAACTGTGATGTTGAACAAGGCATAAACCGACCATGAAACAATGCTTATGAAATTAAAGTGAGCGTAATCAGAGTCAGTATAAGTAATTACCACTCTATGATTAAGCTACTCACCATACAGAAATACTATTCTTAGATGCCATTTTCTTAGATATTATTTATTCTAATATTATCTACTCAAATATTATTCAGGATGATAAATCGCTGATAAGATAGCACCAGCACCATCGGCAAGTAGGAGCTTGGCAACATCAATACCAAGTTGATTGGCCTGTATTTCTTGCTCTTCTTGCGTACCGACTAATGTGACACGCTTGTCCGCTTTTAGTAGTTCACTACCATCGGCCTGACCCACACGACCACGGAGCCACAACACATTGCCATTATCATTGTTGCCATTATTACCATTGTCATCGTTGTTGGCAGCTGTTTCATCAGCCATTTGTAGAACGGCATAAGCCGCAATCGGCACTTGGCAACCACCTTCTAAATGACGGTTTAGCGCGCGCTCAGCGATAAGGCGAATACGAGCCTTATCATCATTGAGCGGTGCAAGCAATTTTATCACCTCATCATTACCTTCACGGCATTCAATTGCCAGAGCACCCTGCCCAACCGCAGGCAAGCAAGCATCAATATCAAGCTCGCCGCGGATGCGCTCATCAAGCTCAATACGCTGTAAACCACTGGTCGCTAGAATAATCGCATCGTACTCGCCAGCATCCAGCTTACCCAAACGGGTACCAACGTTACCGCGCAAGGTTTTGATTTGTAGATCGGGGCGATAGGCTTTGATTTGACACTGACGACGCAAGCTTGACGTGCCAACCACCGCACCTTGTGGCAACTCATCAATACTATTATAAGTATTGGAAACAAAAGCATCCGTTGGTGAAGCGCGTTTGCAATAAACACCCAGCATCAAGCCTTCCGGCAACTGCATGGGCACGTCTTTTAATGAGTGCACGGCGATATCTGCTTGGTTCTCATACAGCGCTTGCTCAAGCTCTTTGACAAACAAACCTTTACCGCCGATTTTGGCCAATGGCGTGTCCAAAATTTTGTCACCTTTAGTGACAATTTTTAGCAGATTAATGGTCAAGTCAGGATACATCTCTAGCAGGCGATCACGAATATGTTCAGCTTGCCATAGCGCCAACGGACTCTGGCGTGTGGCGATATTTAAAGTGGTCAAAGCAGGTTGCTGCGGATTGCTCATAAAGGGCCTCAATAAGTTCGATACGACAGTGCAATGTTCATGCGATGTCAATGCGAAACAGTCATGCAAATTTACCTTATAAAATGGCGATAAAGACCATTTACCATGACTGCCGACGCAAAAAAATACCCCTATTTAAGCATAAATAAGGGTTTGATGATATGGGATGATTATTTCGCTATGACAATGGTGTGTTACATACTCTGAATTTTTTCACGTAACGCTGGCAGGTGACGGCGGCTAACCGCTAGCGTCTCATCAATACCTTTAAACCGTATCTGATACTGTCCCGCATCTAAGGTCTCTAAAAAGTCCAAAAAGCTGAGATTAATAATAGCATTACGGTGTACCCGAAAGAGGCGGTCTTCAAACTCCTGCTCCAATTCTTTTAGGGTCTCATCAATGAGGACAATACCGTCTTTATGGCGAACTTTGACGTACTTTTGATCAGCCGTAAAGTAGTAAATGTCTTTGAGCTTAATCAGCTCAACACCGCGGTGGGTACGTGCCGCAATATGTTCACGGACGGGACGTGCCATTGGATCTTCGAGCTTACGAATCTCATTTAACTGCGCTGCGTTTAGATTTTTCGCTTTAGCAAGTGCCTCTAGCAGTTCATCTTTATTGGCTGGTTTTAATAAATAGCCAATTGCATTGGCTTTTAGCGCGGCAATCGCATAATGATCGTAGGCAGTGACAAAAATAATCGCTGGCGGATGCTCAAGCTTAGCAAGCTCTTGCGCACAGCGAACTCCATCCATTTCAGGCATGCGAATATCTAATAAAATGATGTCCGGTTGTTGAGTTTTCACTGCCACGATGGCTTCTGCGCCTGTCGTTGCTTGCGCAACCACTTGATGACCTGACTCCTGCACAATCCTAACCAAACGCTCACGTGCTAACGGCTCATCATCACAAACTACAATCCGCATGGAAACTCCTTTCTTACGGCGTACCTAGTATATTTCTTTAATCGTATCAGTAACATAATAACATTTATCCTTAAGCTGTTATCGCCATCCTTTAAAACTAATAACGAAAATAATAATAGTATAAATGCTGCAATAAATATGCCACGGTCAGTTACTAAAGAGAATATAACCAGATAAAAATCATAGACTGACGTCTTGAAGAGGGTAATCTATGACAGTAACGATTTGCTTACTAGTGACGGTACTTTGAATATCGGCACTTTGGCCAAAGTAGGCGCGTAAACGTTCGGCCTGAATATAAAAATTCATGTGCTGACGCAAATCGTAGTGAACCATTAAGGTTTTTTTGGGCAGTTGCACACTGATGGTAATCGTCACGCGATGCTGTTGCCACGTTACTTCAATATCGATATAAATGGTTTCGGTGGTCATTTCAACCACATTGAGTAGCATTTTTTCAATCACGCTTTGGAGCATCAAAGCAGTGATGACCATGTCATACATGACATCCTCGTCAGGTAGCCGCCAATTGATAATGAGCTTGTCCGCCAAACGAATAGATTCAATGGCAAGATAATGCTCGCAAAGCGCGATTTCTTCTTCAAAACTAATCTCGCGAGCACCTTCAAAACTGGCACGAAATAACGCGGAAACGTGTTGCAATAAGGAGGCTGCTCGAGAGGGATTGGACTCAATAAGGGATACTAAAGTATTAATGGTATTAAAGAAGAAATGCGGGGCAAGGCGTGCTTTAATCACATCGTTTTGTGCAGTCAATTTATACTCAAACGATTTTTTGAGCGCACTAACCTCACGATAGCGACGTAAAAAATACAGTAGAAACACCAAGGTAAAGCCGCCGCCAATGATGGTATCAAACAGGACATTGATAATAAAAGCTTGCAGATCGTATTCAAGCCAGCCCACATTGATCATAATAAGCATGACTAATGTCATTGATATTGCAGAAGCTAGCATGAGTAGCGCAAGAATATAAATGCTGACTTTAACGATGCTCATGCGTGTAAAGACAGGGCGTAAATAATCTACTAGGTATAATGATGGGATGATACTTACTGTGTTTTGTAAAAATCGGCTCATGAATTTAATCACAAATTCTGACCAAGTTGCCAAGTCATGACGATCAATCACCGTCACGAACAGCGACCAAAAAAAGATGTAAAGCAGCCACTGCCAAGGTCTCATGATGTCCATGAGCTTGGGAATAAAAAACTCTAAGCGCGCAGCTAGTAAGGCAACCTCATCATTTGCTATACTTGGGCTCTTATTCTCTTGATTTGTCTTAGACCGATATGAACGCCAATTCTTCACACCCTAGTAATCCTGATTCAAATAAAAATTCATCTGTCGCTGATTTTAGCACAGATGCTTCTATAACAAACGCTGCGGTACAAAACAGCCCGACCAGCAGTCAAGGTCAGCAGATGTGGGGCGGGCGCTTTAGTGAAGCAACCGATAGCTTCGTCGCTGCCTTTACCGCCTCCGTAGGCTTCGATCAACGCTTCGCGCGGCACGATATTCAAGGCTCGATTGCACACGCAACCATGCTCAAAGAATGCGATATCTTAAGTGCTGATGATGTTGCCACTATTATTGACGGTCTACAACAAGTGCTGAAAGAGATCGAAGCTGGTGAATTTAACTGGTCGATTGCGCTTGAAGACGTGCATATGAACGTTGAATCACGCCTGACAGATATCGTCGGTGCGGTGGGCAAAAAGCTACACACTGGTCGTAGCCGTAATGATCAGGTCGCCACCGATATCCGTTTATGGCTGCGCGAAGAGACTGATAATATCATCGCACTATTGGTACGGTTGCAAAGTGGTTTGCTTGATTTGGCTGAGCAGCATACTGATACCATCATGCCTGGTTTCACCCATTTGCAAACCGCGCAGCCAGTCAGCTTTGGTCATCACGTGATGGCATGGTTTGAGATGTTATACCGTGATACTGAACGCCTCGTTGACGCGCGTCGCCGTATCAATCAGATGCCGCTTGGTAGTGCCGCGCTTGCTGGCACGACGTTCCCAATCGATCGTACGATTACCGCTGAACTGTTGGGCTTTGAAGGCATTTGCCAAAACTCGCTTGATGCTGTCTCAGATCGCGACTTCGCTATTGAATTCACATCAGCTGCTTCTATCTTGATGATGCACATGTCACGCATGAGCGAAGAGATTATCCTATGGATGTCAGCGCAGTTTAACTTTGTGCAGATACCAGATCGCTTCTGTACCGGCTCATCTATCATGCCGCAAAAGAAAAACCCTGATGTGCCTGAATTGGTACGCGGTAAAGCAGCCCGTGTCTTTGGTCAACTCATGACCTTGCTCAGCCTAATGAAGAGCCAACCCCTCGCCTACAATAAAGACAACCAAGAAGACAAAGAGCCGCTCTTTGATTGCGTCGATACGCTTACCGGCTGTTTATTGGCCTTTGGTGACATGTTACCAAACATCACTCCAAATAAAGAAAGCATGCGCGCCGCTACCATGAAAGGCTATGCGACAGCGACTGATTTGGCGGACTATTTAGTGCGTAACGGTGTCGCTTTCCGTGATGCCCATGAAGTGGTTGGTCATGCCGTCGCTTTAGGTATCAAAGAAGGCGTTGATTTGAGTGATTTATCCTTGGCACAGCTACAGCAGTTTAGCGATGCTATTGGTGACGATGTCTTTGAGTATCTGACACTAGAAGGCTCATTGGCAGCTCGTGATCATTTAGGTGGCACAGCGCCCAATCAAGTGAAGCAAGCCGTCGTTAATGGTCGCGCACGCTTAAAAGTATTTGCGTAAAACCTTTAATAAAACTAGCATCTATTAATAAAAACCCCGCTCTCTAGGCGGGTTTTTTATTAGCGTTAAAAACAAATGGATGGTTACCTTCTATACACCTGATAGGCTTGGCTAAATCTACTAAGACCGTTATCATAGGTGGATACTAGGGTCTGTTGAACATTCAAATGTGGCACTGGCAGTGGCTATTTTTTAGACAATACGCAGTGAAATTTTTGACGCCTAGTCGTTCTAGGGTAGACAATTTCGCCATGTATTGGCAAAAAATAGCCCTGCCCTGAAAGGCTGATGTTAAAATCACCCCAAACGTTGTTGTAAACCTAGCTAAGGTCTCGACATTATCGTCAGTTTACGCCTAGTTTGATGCGATTTTAGCGATCAGCAGTCCTAATATTTGAATGTTCAACAGACCCTAATATTCGATTTAATAATACAATAAGGACTGCCTCATGACTGAGAGTTTTAATCCACAAGCCAATACGGTATTTTGCCGCAAATATCAGCAAGAATTGCCAAAGATGCCACATCCTCCTTTTCCTAATAAAAAAGGTCAAGAGCTGCAAGAAACGGTCTCTGACAAAGCATGGAAAGAATGGATTGAGCACCAAACCATGCTGATTAACGAAAATCATCTAAGCATGATGGATCCTAAAGCCAAGCAGTTTTTAACCGAGCAACGTGATAAGTTTTTAGACAATGAAGATTATGAGCGCGCGCAAGGTTGGACGCCAGAAAGCTAATTATTTGTGATTTTCTGCTATAAAAAAACGCGCTATATAAATAATATAGCGCGTTTTTTATTTATAGATTATAGTCAGTTGAAAATAAAACTGTTATATAAATTTAAACGCGCTACTGTTATAAATTTTGCACAGCCTCTGGGAACGCAGCACGCAAGTAAAATTCATCCCAGTAGCGCTATGTTCTTTTTAGACTACATCGACTATAAAGCGTGTTAAATACCCTATCAATCCTCAGTCTTGTTTGCTGCGCCAGCATCGGTAACGGATGTTACGCTTGCTTGGCGTGCAGCCATTCGATCGTTGGCTTCTTGCACCGCTTTTTCGACCTCAGCATAGTCTGAATGACGCACGTCCTGACCGCTGATATAATTAATAACCAGCTCTGCCACATTCTGCGCATGATCACCGATACGCTCAAGCGCACGCAGCACCCACATAATATTCATGACTTTTGAGACATAGCGCGAGTCCTCCATGATATAAGTCATCAAGGCGCGAATGGCCGACTGATACTCATCATTGACCACTTTATCATTACGCATGACTTCAAAAGCTTGCTCGGCGTTCGATTGGCTAAAAGCTTCCAGCGCATTATGTACCATCAGCCGAACTTGGTTGCTCAAATGCTGGACTTCCGCATACCCATACTCAGTCTTACCTTGCGCGATAATTTTGATTGTCATCTGGGCGATTTTCACCGCTTCATCACCGATGCGCTCTAAATCGACCACGCCTTTGCTGATGGCCATGACCAAACGCAAATCACTGGCAGCTGGCTGACGTTTGGCAACCAATAATAAAATATGTTCGTCCAAATCGACTTCCATACGATTGATATCAAAATCCATATCAATCACTTCTTGTGCCAGCGCTTGGTTTTTATCGGTTAATGCATGGATTGCCTTGGCGACTTGATTGGCCGCGCTATCACCCATGTGTAGAAACAGTCGAATCGCTTCATCAAGATCTTGGTCAAAACTTTTAGAGATATGCTTGTCATTTTGCATAGAACGTATTCCCTGAAATCTGGGTTTCGATGACACCGTGTGCCTATTAAAGGGCACATTGTTTGAGTGCTCAAAACCGATCTGCCGATATACCTCGGTCAATGTCAAAAACTTCGAATGATTGCTCACAATAAGTGCTCATCCTATTTGCTTGTTATCAGCGTCTTATTATCAGTGCTTAATGATCAGTACATAACCATCAGCGTAATGACTGACATTATCACTTAATGAAAAGCGACTGACGGCTGACGCTAAGCGTCGCCCAACTTAATCATCAATGCGCTTAGCCATAACGACCCGTAATATAATCTTCCGTCGCTTTTTGCGCCGGTTTGGTAAATATCTGATCCGTCTCGCCCATCTCGATCATATCGCCTAAATACATATAGACCGTATAGTCTGACACCCGTGCCGCTTGCTGCATGTTATGCGTGACGATAGCGATGGTGTAGTCATTTTTGAGATCTTCAATCAGCGCTTCAATAGCACCGGTAGAGATAGGATCAAGCGCGGAAGTTGGCTCATCGAGTAACAATACCTCCGGCTTGGTGGCGACACTACGCGCTATACATAAGCGTTGCTGCTGTCCACCGGACAATGACAGTCCAGAGGCTTTAAGCTTGTCTTTAACCTCAGGCCATAATGCTGATTTTTTCAGTGCCCATTCCACTCGATTATCCAGCTCAGCTTTGCTTAATTTTTCATAAAGACGCACACCAAACGCCACATTGTCGTAAATCGACATTGGGAATGGCGTCGGTTTTTGAAAAACCATACCGACTCGTGCGCGTAGCAAATTAACATCGACGTCTTTGTCTAAAATATTTGCACCGTCAATATTGATATTACCTTCTGCCCGCATGCCTGGATACAGATCATACATACGATTAAAGGTACGCAGCAGCGTTGATTTTCCGCAACCTGATGGGCCAATAAACGCGGTCACTTTTTTATCAGGGATATCAATATTGATATTTTTTAATGCTTGGAAATCATCGTAATAAAAATTCAGATCTCGAACTTCCAATTTTGCAGGCGGCATATTTTGTGGAATATCATGCAGTGTTTGCTTGTTAAAGCTTGCGGCATCTGGCTGAGCCATTTGTGCACTGGTCGATAAAGGGTTGGTTAATAGATTGTCTTCGGTGATATGAGACTTTTTAACCGCCGTTTTTTTAGGCGCTTTATTGATGACATCATTCATAATATTATCCAACCTAACTCAATGAAAAGTGATATAAATTTAAGTAAAAATCGACGAGGCCTGATTTTTTAGTAGCTGTTATTTGCTGTGACCACGGTTGCCAATAAACCGCGCCAAAATATTCAGTATCAATACAGACAAGGTAATCAGTAATGCCGCTGACCATGCCAAGGTATGCCAATTGTCATAAGGACTCATGGCAAACTGATAAATGGTGTTGGGCAAGTTGGCAATGGGCTTACCCATATCAGTACTAAAGTATTGATTGTTCAGCGCGGTGAATAGTAATGGCGCAGTCTCACCAGTGATTCTGGCAAAGGCTAACAATACGCCTGTGGTCAGTCCGGCTTTGGCAGCTTTGATCGTGACTTTGGTTACCAGTTGCCACTTTGGTGTGCCCAAGGCATAGGCCGCTTCACGGATGCTATTGGGCACTAAGTTGAGCATATTTTCTGTGGTACGTACGACGACAGGTATCACGATTAATGCCAACGCCAATGCGCCTGCCCAACCAGAAAAGTTATTGCCTTTGACCATCAGCGCATAAATAAAGAGACCAATCACAATCGAGGGTGCTGATAGCAGAATATCGTTTAAAAAACGAGTTACCTTGCCTAGCATACTGCCTTGAGAAAATTCTGACAAATAAATACCGGTCATCAGCCCAATCGGGGCACCGATAAACAATCCTGAAAACGCCAACATGATTGATCCGACAATGGCGTTGCGTAGGCCACCTGCACTCATCGGTGGCGGGGTATCAGCCGTAAATACTGGCAACTGTACCAATCCTTGAAAACCTTCAACGAACAGGGTCAGTAAAATCCATAATAGCCAAAATAAGCCAAATGCCATCGCCGACAACGCAAAGCCCAATCCAAGCTTATTCAGACGACGACGCTTGTTATAAAGGCTTTTGTTATAACGTGCCTCAAAGCCTGTCTTCATCGGTAATTCGGTAGTAGCTCTGATAGCTTGATTAGGCATAACATTCGTTTCCCATATCTTTTTAGATAATCTTTTTAGACAACATTAATCTCTATCGTGCTGATACAACGTTGGCTTAGCGATTGCCTGCTTTATGATCCATGCGCATGAGCATGAGCTTCGCTATGGACAGCACAATGAAAGTAATCACAAATAAGATTAAGCCTAAATGTAACAAAGATGCCAGATGCAGCTCACTAGACGCTTCGGCGAACTCATTGGCCAGCGCTGAGGTAATCGTAACCCCAGAGGTAAACAGGCTTGGACTGATATTAAAGGCATTACCAATCAAGAAAGTCACCGCCATGGTCTCGCCCAATGCGCGACCCAGCCCTAAAATAACACCACCAACCACACCAGCTTTGGTATACGGCAAAATAATCTTGAACATGACTTCCCAAGTCGTCGCGCCCATGCCATAGGCTGATTCTTTTAATAAGTCTGGCACGACGGAAAAAACATCGCGCATGGTGGCAGCGATAAAGGGAATAATCATGATGGCAAGCACCAAGGACGCTGTGAACATACCCAGTCCCATCGGTGCGCCTTCAAACAGTTTACCGATAATCGGTAAAGGGCCGACGTGTTCAATAAACCATGGCTGGATGTGATCACCAAAGAATGGCGCGAAGACGAACAAACCCCACATACCATAAATGATAGAGGGGATACCAGCCAATAGCTCAATGGCGATACCAAGTGGTTTTTTTAGAAAAGCAGGACACATTTCGGTCAAAAATATGGCAATGCCAAAGCTCACTGGCACGGCTATCAAAATGGCGATAAACGAGGTCACTAAGGTGCCATAGATGGGTGCAAGTGCGCCGTATTCATTGGCGACCGTGTCCCAGTTATTGCTGGTATAAAAACCTAGACCAAACTCTTGAATACTTGGCCAAGCCCCGACAATTAACGACACTAAAATACCACCTAGAGACATCAATACCAGTATGGCAAATGCTTTGGTGGAGTTGACGAATAAAGCATCGTAACGTTTTTGTTTAGCCAGTTGGGACCTTAAGTCTGTCATAAGTGTCTCAGCATTCAATAGGATAAGATTAAAAAATGAGCGTGTTTATCAAGTTTTATCACAACAAACTCAGCAGATATGAGTATCAGAAGCTATAAATATCATTGGCTTTGCGATTAAATTCGCTGTGATAAAACCTTTCAAACAACTACCGGAGAATAGTTGTTTGAAAGGGTAATTCGATCGTTATTAAATAATGACTATCGAATTACTGAGCAGGTTTATAGACAGGCTGTCCATCGCTACCTTTTACGTCGTTCCATTTTGCTTTGAACAAGGCCACTGCCGTGTCAGAGAATGGTACGTAGTCTAGTGCCATAGCGTCATCATCACCTTGGCTATAAGCCCAGTCAAAGAAGTTCAACACGCCAGCGACTTGCTGAGGATTCTCTGGTTGCTTATGTACTAAGATAAAGGTGGCAGCAGCGATAGGCCATGCTTGGTCAGTCTCAGAGTTGGTGATGACTTTATAAAAGCCTTCTTGTTGTGACCAATCAATATCACCTGCCGCAGCAAAGGTCTCAGCTGATGGTTGCACGATGTTGCCAGCTGCATTTTTCAATGCCGTATGTGACATCTTGTTTTGCTTAGCGTATGCATACTCAACATAGCCGATAGAGTTTTTCATACGGTTAACGTAGCTTGATACGCCTTCGTTACCTTTACCGCCTGCACCGGTCGCAGAGGTCGGCCATTTAACGGTTTTATCAACACCAACCGTGTCTTTCCAATCTGGTGAGACTTTGGCCAGATAATCAGTAAAGTTAAAAGTCGTACCTGAACCATCTGAGCGGAATACCGTCGTGATTGCCGCGTCTGGCAAGGTCAAATCTGGGTTCATAGCTTTGATAGCTGGGTCATTCCATTTACTGATTTTACCCAAATAGATATCTGCCAAGGTCGTACCGTCTAGCTTCAATGCGCCCGGCTCTATACCGTCGATGTTGACGATTGGCACAACGCCACCGATAACTGTCGGAAACTGAATAAGGCCAGACTCTTCAAGCTCTTCAGGCGTCATCGGTGCATCAGAGGCACCAAAATCAACGGTTTTTGATTGGATTTGCTTGATACCGCCAGATGAGCCAATAGATTGATAGTTGACTTGGCCACCAGTTGCCCCATTGTAGTCATAAGACCATTTGGCATAGATAGGCTGCGGGAATGACGCACCTGCACCCGTGATATTCATGGCGATATTTTCAGCAGATTTAAAACCTGTGGTAGCAGAAGAGGCTGTTTGAGAAGTTGACTCAGCCGTGGTAACAGCGCTACTGCTAGTATCAGCAGTGGGCTCTGCCGTGTCGGTTGATTTATTACATGCCGTGAGCATTAATGTACAACTAACGGCTACTGCTAATAACGAATAACGCATGTAGGACTCCTGAAGTTTAACAACGATATGAAAAAGCATTGTTTGTGATATGCGTGCTATCTTGCCAAATCTTTATGACAGTTTGATGACAGTTGTCACAATCTTTCATTCGCTTTACATAATATTCAGGTAGCACTGCTATATTTTCAATAAATACAAATTATATCAATAATTTATATATAACAACCTGATGCAACCATATTCATAGAAACCATCAGACGCCATCTTAAGTTGTTATATGCTTAGCCAAATACTATTAGCCGTTGGTGCAGAATTTTGTTAGTATGAATAAGATTCACAACACTGACAGACTCGGGGTGCGGTGTGTTAAAGACTGGCTTTATTAAATTCGCTTTATTAAAGTAACCGCCTTTTAATACATTCGCTGAGAGATCACCCGCCGAACCTGATGCGGTTAGTACCGACGCAGGGAAGTCTTAAGCCTATGTTATACAAGTACAAAGGGCGTGCAGAAATGCCTTTTTATTATCGCCAACCTCTACCAGTATTTTTTGTGCTGATGGATAGCGTTAATAATAAGTTCCGTCCCTCAATCAGCGAAAGATCACTGACTACGTTTAGGTTTGATAGCGCTAGCAGGTTTTTTTACGATTGAATTTGTCCGTATCATATATGCTTACCCCCGCAGATTCTGGCGGTGTTGCCTATACTATTAGACCAACACGCTAGGACAGCATATGACTATTTCAGACATTACCTCGAACACAAAAGCTGCTCAAACTCATATCCCAGCCAATGCTTCGCTCAACGCGACTGCCAGCAAAGCGGATAAAAAAGCAGATGCCCTAAAAACCCCTGCCCATCGCCATCAAACAGACGCGCGCTTTGAAGAAGATGCCCGCGACTTGCACCGTATCTTGCCCGCCTCCCGTAAAATTTATATCGAAGGCTCAAGACCCGATATTCAAGTACCGATGCGCGAAATAACGCTTGATCCTACCCCTGTGCAAGGCGTTTCTGAGAACGAATGGGAGCAGAACCCACCGTTTTATGTCTATGACACCTCAGGTGTTTATACTGACCCCAATGCCACCATCGACCTCACCAAAGGTCTGCCAAAACTACGTGAAGGCTGGATAAACGAGCGCGGAGATACCGAGCAGTTAACAGGTCTATCAAGTCAGTATGGACAAACGCGCGCGCGTGATATCAGCACTGCCAACTTACGATTTGCTCACATTGATAAACCGCGCCGTGCCAAAGATGTTGATGGCAAGACAGGCAACGTCACGCAAATGTACTACGCACGTCGCGGCATTATTACGCCTGAAATGGAATATATCGCCATTCGCGAAACCCAAAAGCAGCATGACTTGACGGACATACGCCAACATGATGGAGAGAGCTTTGGTGCTAATACGCCGACGGTTATCACGCCTGAGTTTGTGCGTAGTGAAGTGGCCGCTGGACGTGCCATCATTCCCAACAACATCAACCACCCTGAATCTGAGCCGATGATTATCGGGCGTAATTTTTTGGTAAAAATCAACGCCAATATCGGTAACTCAGCACTCGGCTCCTCTATCGATGAAGAAGTCTCGAAAATGACGTGGGCCACACGTTGGGGCGCGGATAACATCATGGATTTGTCCACCGGCAATCATATTCACGAAACCCGCGAATGGCTGATTCGTAACTCACCAGTGCCGATTGGTACCGTACCCATTTATCAAGCGCTAGAAAAAGTCGATGGCGTGGCTGAAGATTTAACGTGGGAGATATTCCGCGACACCTTAATTGAACAAGCAGAGCAAGGCGTTGATTATTTCACCATTCACGCAGGTGTGCTGCTGGATTATGTGCCAATGACTGCCGGACGCCTAACAGGCATTGTGTCACGCGGCGGCTCTATCATGGCGCAGTGGTGCATGGTGCACCAACAAGAGAGCTTTTTATACACGCACTTTGAAGATATCTGCGAGATTATGAAAGCCTACGATGTCGCCTTTAGTTTGGGTGATGGCCTACGTCCGGGTTGTTTACAAGATGCCAATGATGAAGCGCAATTTAGCGAACTCAAAACCTTGGGTGAGCTGACCAAAGTGGCATGGGAGCATGATGTGCAGGTCATGGTTGAAGGACCAGGTCACGTCGCGATGAACCGTATCAAAGAAAATATGGATTTGCAGCTTGAGCTGTGTGCGGACGCACCATTTTATACATTGGGGCCATTAACGACTGATATTGCACCGGGTTATGACCATATTACTAGTGCCATAGGAGCGGCAATGATTGGTTGGTTCGGCACTGCGATGCTTTGTTATGTCACGCCAAAAGAACACTTGGGTCTGCCTAATAAAAAGGATGTCAAAGACGGCATCATCACTTATAAAATTGCCGCCCATGCTGCTGATTTGGCCAAAGGTCATCCAGGTGCACAAGCACGTGACAATGCGTTATCTAAAGCGCGTTTTGAATTCCGCTGGGATGATCAGTTCAATCTAGCACTCGATCCAGATACGGCGCGTGAATATCACGACGAAACGCTGCCGAAAGACGCGCATAAGACAGCGCACTTTTGCTCGATGTGTGGGCCAAAATTCTGTTCGATGAAAATCACTCAGAACGTGCGAGATTATGCGGCAGGACTTAAGAGTAAAGAGGCATAGGCTGAGTTAATTAGCTCACCTTTATTTTTGCATAAAAAAGCTTGAACTCAGTTATTCTGGGTTTAAGCTTTTTTTGTACCTACTCGTGAGGATTGTAAAAAAACCCGTTTCAAATAAGAATCACATATTTTCATTATTAACATATAAAAAGGCAAAACCAATGGATAGCCGAAGACAACAATCAAAAGTGTATATCCATGATACCCGCTGGCATGCTCGCCTAGTAACCAGTCTATAAAGTAAATTTTATAGAAAACTATCATTAATGCTATGAGAGGCACAATGAACACTCCCGACCAAAGGATTGCTTTTGCTTGTTTAGAGTGCTTTTTGTGACTCGAACGCAACGATCTATAATGCATAAAACCAAATAACATTATTGATACTAAAAACACTACTCTTCCATCTAAATCAATCAGCCATTGAGCCAAAGAACTTGGTGGCTGTCGGTAAGATATTTCTAAAACATCGTTAGGAATATGATCAAAGACCCACTTCGAATCAGCTTGTAGTGCTCCACCTAAAGGCTTACCAAGATTAGTCTTTAAGTATTGCGACTCATCAGCAATCTTTAGAGTAACGGTTAAATTACCAAAGCTTTTCCAAGTTTTGGCAGGTTTTAATGAATAGTTATAAATATACTGATTGGTCCAATTACTACGGTCTATTGTAGGATGAGCAGAATATTTAACATTAATGACATGATTGCCTTCGCTTAAGTTTATCTCAAAGTATTTAGCGTCATTATTGAACTGTACAGCCGTATCCGTTTCTGGATCATGATAAGCAGGCAATGATTTTGACTGACTTTCATAATCATAATTGATAAGTACTGGTACCGCTTGCCCATCGACTTCGACTATAAAGCTTTTGTCTGTATCATTACCTATGTTATCGAACACCTCAAAAACCAAAGGTATTCGATCGCCTTCTTTAGCGCTATAAATTTCGTAAGTGACATCATAGTCAGCTTGATTAAAACCTTCAGCAATATTGATATCTATGTTTTCAGACAATATATCGATATCTTTGCTTGAATATGCCGTACTGGCATTAGTACCGTCGATAATGGGAGACGCCATATTGGCATAGCTAAACATGCTAGTATTTAATAAAAGCAATCCTAAAATGATCCTACGCATTAATATTCTCTCAAATGGCTCGTCAGCTAGCTGTTCGCGAATCACAAAGCTATTTACAGCCTTCAACTATAATTACTTTACTGTTTTAGTAACCGTCTGTTTAACCATCATAAAAGCCACAAAACTAATGACCAGATAAACGGGTGTCAATACTATATAGCCTAACGGCAAAACCCATATAAAGAACAAATCACGACTCTCTCCTGTTGCGCCTTGACCAATGATCATATCTGTCACCAGTAGATAGAGGTAATAAATTATCAGGCTAAGCAGAGGCACTAGGAAACCACCTGCGAGCATGGCTGTCCAAAGGGTTTCGGGCTGGGCTTGCTGTCTACGTTTCATCATACGTAAATGCAGTCCACCCAATACAAATAGCGCGAAACTTATAGTTATGAATGGCGAAACAGCCGTCAAAACTTTTGCCACAGGATTCAGAGGTGCTTGAATAATAAAATCAATCTCTTTTGTTAGATTATCTTTGAAATGCCATTGGTTATTAGAAGGTAAAGTATTCTTCGTGCCATCGATACCCATACTGATATAGTCTAAACTACCATTGAAATTTAGCTTAACAAATGACCCTTTAAACTGCTTATCATCACTGACGCTCTCCTTCATCGGCACTAACGAATAAGAGTAAGTGCTTATCCCAGTCCAATCACTGCCATAATAATGCGGCTGTACGTCATAAATAGCTGTAATAGTATGCAACCCTGACGACAAATCCAGATTGATATACTTTGAATCTGCTCTGAATTGCTCTAAATCAGTATTGGCTGGTATATAGAAGTCAGAGGTCTCAAGCCCGTTATTATCTTCAGTAACCGTTACAACAGGCACCGATTGACCATCAACAGTAATTTCGAACTCATTACTTTGTCCAAATTCATCAAATACTTCAAAAACCAATGGGAATTGAAGCCCTTCACGATTGTTATACAGCTTATAGCTCACTTTATAACCAGCATTATTAGCATCATCTGTAATATCGATATTAACTGTCTCTGATATAACATCAATGGCATTATTAAAATAAGCAGCACTTGCCCAAGTGCCTGAATAACCTACAGGCTCCATAGCCTGAACGACTGCACTACAGCTTAGTATTAGTAAACTTAAAACCACAAAACGAGGCACAACTGCTCCAATAACTTTATGACAAACATAAGTTTAATTTCTTTATATTGTAAATGCTATAAAAAAATCCCAGCAAACATAAAGTTTACTGGGATTATAAATTTTATTTTGAATAGCTATTGCTTAAACCTTTGACGCCTCAAAGATATCTTCAATTGAGTTATTAATGGTTTCAGAAAATTCCTCATTGCTTTGCTGCTTACTTAAACCTTCAGTAAAGGCACGTGAGAAGCTCGCAATCATACCTGGGTTTTGTTTTAGCTTAGCACAAGCATCGCTCCGGCTATAGCCACCCGATAAAGCCACCACTTTTAGCACTTTTGGATGATCAATCAGTTCTTGATAAAAACCCGCTTCCTCTGGCAAGGTCAATTTCAGCATGACTTGATGATCGTCATTTAGGCGATCCAGATTATGCAACAAACTGGTTTTAAGTATCAGCTCACAATCATGTTTTTTAGTGCCATCAATATTTACTTCTGGCTCGACGATTGGCATCAGGCCTTTTGAGATGATTTGCTTGGCGACATCAAATTGCTGCTGCACGACTAGCTCGATACCATCGACATTGGGCTCATAAATCACTGAACGCATCTTGGTACCAAATACTGGATAGTTTTTGGCTTTGTCCAATAGCGTATCTAAATCAGGTATCGGGCGCATGACTTGCACGCCGTTCATCTGTTCAGCCAGACCTTTATCAACCTTAAGAAATGGCACGATATTTTTGTTTTCCCACAGATAGTTAGCTGTCGACTTACCATCAACTTCGCGCTCCATGGTATCTTCGAATAAAATCGCCCCAAGCACGCGCTCATTATCAAAAGACTCACAAGTGATGATACGGGCTCGCATCTCATGTACGAGATCAAACATGGCATCATCATTGTCATAATCGTCGCTGCTCACGCCATAATTTTCGAGTGCTTTTGGCGTACTGCCTCCACTTTGGTCAAGCGCCGCGATGAAGCCTGAACCATTTTTTATACGCTGTAATTGCTTCTGGTATTCCATTGAGTGTGCATCCTATTGTTATTCATTGAGGTCAAGTGTCTCAAAGCAAATCGCTTTTTATCAGCTTATATCAGCCTTGCTATTTTTAAGCAACCTTATCATAGGATGCCCTGCGTGCCTATATCTGATAAGTTAACGACTTTATAAATCGTAACGATGTTTATGGATTTGGGCTAAATTATTAGGGTGTGCCCTAAGCTAAAAACAGTACTGCCACACAGCAAATTGCTAATACCAAGCCTACTATATTGATGCGATTGAGCCGCTCTTTAAATACGCCAACGCCGATGATAGTTGCCACTGCGATGACACCCACATTCATACCAGTAAACACAATGCTTGGTGACTCAGACAATACTTGATGTGCACGTACATAAGCGTAAATATTACCCATATTCAACGCACCCAACAGTACTCCTGCCATGAGGGCATTGCCCTGCCAGCGCACACGAGTGATGAGCAGATAGATTAATAACAACAAGCCCGCCAGCCCGAAACTGATAAATAAGGTTAGCGGAAAGGCGGACCCTTGCTTGGCAACTTGCTTGAATAGAATATCAATAATGCCATAGCCTGCCCAGACGCCAAATAACCAAAGCGGCGTTTGGCGCGCCTGTTTGTCCATGCCGCCCTGCTGTGGACGATAAACCAGAGCGCCGAGAGCTAAAAACCCTAACGCCAAACCAAATATACGCGTACCAGTCAGCACCTCACCGAATAATAAAAAAGCAGCAACGATAGGAATGATGAGTGATAAACGTTGGGCGGCATCGGTTGCCACCATGCCAACCGCTGCAATCGCGCGCCCAAGAATGATAAATACGGCAGGCAGCAATACGCCAAGCGCTATGATAATCCCCCACGCGCTTCCTAACAGACTAAGTCCGCTGATGTCTGGCTTCAATAAAAACCAAGTGAGTAAGAACGCTACTGGGTAACCGGCGACGATAGTCTGACGGATATCAATATTTCGTTGACGTAATATTTTTAAAAGTACTGACACAGCGACACTACATAGTACCGCGATGATTAAATACATCATGAACGTCTACCTTTTAAGCTACAATTTTGTGTATTTATTATTCGTTTACTCAAACACGCCCTAAACGGAAGCGACTAAATTAGCCAAAAATGAGAACAGGCCCTAAGCCATATCTTCTGTTCAACAAAACCATAGAATGTAACAAAATATGTTTTATGCAGCAATCTATTTATAATGCTTTTGCTAACAAGTAATAAACGTAGGCCGCTATTGATTGTCAATTTACAATTAGCATGCAGGCGTGATTACGAAGTTTTGTTAAAATAGCGTAACTTCCTATTCACACAAATAAATGTTCAAGACAATGCTTGCCAGCGTTTGTCTTGGCGTATTGCTATTGATGTTCTACCCTTGCCTATGAATGCTCTATTTCGCTTTTTTGAAAACCGCCTACCCGCCTTTCCTGATACGCCTATGCCATTGCCCTCACCTCGTGACGGGCTGATGAAGTTTTTATGGGCATGTACCAAAGGTTTGCGTGGCTGGCTACTCTTTTTTATGATTTTGTCGGCTGGTATCGGCATTTATGAAGCGATGCTGTTTGCTTGGATTGGTAATATCGTCGACTGGCTGGGTATCTATACACCGCAAACGCTGTGGGCTGAAAAAGGTGATATGCTCCTTTTGATGCTAGCGGTCATGCTATTGAGTCCCTTTTGGATTGCCTTATCTTCGTTTATTCATTTTCAGTCGATTCAAGGCGTGTTTCCGATGCAAATGCGCTGGCGTTTTCATCAGCACATGCTCGGACAGTCGATGCAGTTTTATCAAGATGAGTTCTCTGGTCGCGTTTCTGCTAAGGTGATGCAGACGGCTCTAGCCGTACGCGATACGGTGATGACGGTCACTGACATGTTTATGTACGTGATCGTGTATTTTATTACGACTGGTGTTATCTTATTTAACTTAGACAGCTTATTGCTCATCCCATTTGTTATCTGGTTTGTCCTGGTTGGCATTGCGTTGCGCTTCTTTATTCCCAAGCTTAAACGGACGGCTATCGTACAGGCTGATGCCCGTGCGTTGATGGTTGGCCGAATCACTGACGCTTACGCCAATATCATGACTGTCAAATTGTTCAGCCATTCACGCCGTGAGCTGGGTTATGCCAAGAACGCCATGGGTCAGTTCTTAGGAACGGTTCATGCACAAATGCGTTGGGTCAGCTATTTAGAGGTCTCAACCCATCTGATTAGTGTCATTTTAGTGAGTAGTACGGCTGGGATTGGCATCTATTTATGGCAGCAAGGCGACATCGGCGTTGGTGCTGTTGCCGCAGCCACAGCGATGGCTTTGCGACTCAATGGTTTAACGCAGTGGATTATGTGGCAAACAGCCAGCTTATTTGAAAGCATTGGTACCGCTCAGGACGGTATGCGTACACTATCTGCACCGCAGACTATCGTTGATACACCTAACGCTGCTACGCTAAAAGTGACTGATGGCCATATCGTCTTTGATCATGTTGACTTTAGTTATGAAAGTGAAAACGATGATATCGAAGGCGAGCGCATTGACGAGGTTAATACTGCCGGAACAGCCCTTACCCATTCACAAGTCAAACTACTTGATGGCTTCCATCTAGATATTAAACCGGGTGAAAAGATTGGTTTGGTGGGTCGCTCAGGTGCTGGTAAATCAACCTTAGTGAATTTATTATTGCGCTTTTTTGATGTGGATAAAGGTAAAATCTACATCGATGGACAAGCGATTGACGAAGTTACTCAAGAGTCCTTGCGTCAACAAATCGGCATGGTCACCCAAGACACCTCGCTGCTCCATCGTACTGTCCGTGAAAACATCGCCTATGGTCGCCCTGATGCCAGCGATGAAGAAATCATCCTTGCCACTGAGCAAGCACAGGCTTGGGAATTCATCAAAGATTTATATGATGATAAAGGCAACACTGGTCTGGATACACAAGTGGGTGAGCGCGGGGTTAAACTATCTGGCGGCCAGCGTCAGCGTATTGCCATCTCACGTGTCATGCTAAAAAATGCGCCGATTTTACTCTTAGATGAAGCGACAAGTGCACTCGACTCTGAGATTGAATTTGCCATTACTGAAAGCTTGAATGATATTATGACGGGCAAAACAGTTATTGCCATTGCCCATCGTCTCTCTACGATTGCCGCACTCGATAGACTGGTGGTCATGGATAAAGGTCAGATTATCGAGCAAGGCAGCCACGATGAACTATTGGCATTAAATGGGGTGTATGCTGGCTTATGGCAGCGTCAAAGTGGCGGCTTCTTAGGCGAAAACAATTAATTATTGATGAATAATAAATCATAAGGCAGTGTTACTTTTATGGAAGCATTCACAAACAGTATCGATATCGGTGGTCAAAAGGCACGCTATTATGATTTAAGCTCATTGAATACATCGGCTAATAATAAAACCAAACGCCCTAAAGCGCACTTTTATGGTGGCAATGGTTTTACAGTAGGTAACTACAAGCCCCTGTTGACAGAGCTTGCTGCTGGTTTTGACATCAGCTCGCTCGCGATGCGCGGCTATTGGTATGACCAGCCAAAAGCCCGTGTATTAACGCGTGAGCAAGATGCCGATCTGCTTATTCAGTTTTTAGAGCAGACTCAAGATGGTCCTGTTATAGGCATTGGACATTCACAAGGCGCTACCGCTACCGCTATGGCAGCGGCTAAACGCCCTGATCTATTCTCTGAGTTGTATTTGATTGAGCCGGTAACTTTTACCAAATCGCAAGCGCTGTTGTATAAGCTGATACCTCGTTCCGTTAAGCTTAAGCGTCAACCTTTTAAAAGCGCTTTAACCAAGCAAAAGGTTTGGGCAAATATAGATGAGTTCTATAAAAACCTACGAGAAAAAAGCGCTTATCGACGCATCTCTGATGAGCACTTGTACCTGTTTGCCGAACAAAGCTTAATACAACAAGACGATGGCAGTTATGCATTTATATTCACTCCCGAACAAGAGATAGCAAATTATTTTGGCATTCCTTATATCGACGGTGCATTAAAGAAGCTGGCGAAAACCAAGGTGCCTTACCAACTTATCATTGGCAAGCCGACTATTTTTATTAACGATAAAGTTCGTAATAATTGGCAAAAATTTGTGCCCGCTAACCAGCTTACTATCATGCCTGAGAACGGACATTTATTACCTATAGAAGCACCAGAGAGATGTGCCAAATTTATCTTACAGAATCTTAATCGTTAAAATTTTAGCTTATGACTGATTTATTTGCTCCTAGTTCTGTAGATAACCTATTGCCTTATGAAGGGACGCTCAATGATTTGGGCATCGTTGTTGAGAATAGCCGTGAGCTTTACGACCTCTTACTAAGCGAACTGCCTTGGCATGCTGACATTGTCACTTTGTTTGGCAAGACCCATGTCACCACGCGTCAAATCGTTTGGATGGGTGGAAACAATAGTAGCTATCACTACTCTGGACATGCCCGCCAAAGTATCCCATGGTCAGAGACAGTGTTTCATGTGAAACAGTATGTCGAACAACAACTAGCAAATATTGGAATTGTCGCTAACTTTAATTCTTGTCTGTTGAATTATTACCCCTCAGGTAGCGATGGCATGGGCTATCATGCAGATGACGAGAAAGAGTTAGGCTATCAGCCAATTATCGCTGCCCTATCGCTCGGTGCCACGCGCAAATTTGTCTTCAAGCATAAAAAAACCCAAGATAAAGTCGAGCTTTATCTTGAGTCTGGTCAGCTTATTGTCATGCATGGCGATACACAAGCCTACTGGAAGCACACCATCACCAAGACAAAATCAGTCGCTGATGGGCGCATTAGTCTTACGTTTCGGCAGATGCTGCCCGATTAGTCTGCCTTTAGAACAATCTTACCAAAGGTATCGCCTTTTTGTAGCTCGCGATGTGCTGCCACGGCTTCAGATAACGGATACGTCTGCTGAATTTGTAATTTGAGCTTACCAGTGCCCACTTGTTCTAACACTCTTGCCATATCTTGCCCACTCCGCTGCGCTTTATAACCAGCCACGTTTAGGCTTTTTTGACTACCCGCATCGACGAGCTTATCAACCCAGATCGTTGGTAGCACATTAACGCGGCCACCAGATTTGAGTACATCAAGCGCACGTACCCCTGCATCCCCACCGACCAAGTCAAGCAGCACATCGGCTTGCAAGTCAGGAAATGCCTCCTCTTTAGTGTAGTCAATCCAGCTCGTCAGCTTGGATTTGTCTATTAACGCATCGAGCTTGGCGTACTTTTCTGGCGAGCAAATTACCGTCACCTTAATGTTATCTTGCGACACTTTATTCATGAGCAACTGGATCAACAAATGACCGACGCCGCCTGCTGGTGCATTTATGACGACATGCTCACCTTTTTTGATATCAGCAAACTCTACAAATTGTAGCGCCGTTTGTCCGATACAAGGCAGCGCACCTGCTTGCTCTAATGTGACTGACTCTGGCACTTTGGCAAGCAATTTGGCATCGACTGCCACATACTCAGCATAGCAGCCACCATTGAAAGTCAAGGCGGCGACTTTATCACCAACAGCAAACTCATCGCTATTGCTACTGACCACCTCTCCTGACATATCAAAGCCTAAAATCGCTGGCTGATCATGATCAAATTTATCTTTACGAATATTATCAGCGCCCCACCCTTTGCCTTGACGGGTTTTGTAATCAACGGGGTTAATGCCTGCGTAGGCTACTTTTACTAAGACTTGCTCATCCGCCAAAGTAGGAACAGCAACACTATCCTCATAATTCATAACGTCAGGTTCGCCAAACTCACGAATAAGTACGGCCTGTTGAGTGATTGGTATTTGAGTATTAGACATGGTTCATCATCCTTGTGGGTTTCTATTATTTTATTTTTTA
This sequence comes from Psychrobacter sp. Pi2-51, assembly GCF_904846665.1. Classification (NCBI taxonomy): domain Bacteria; kingdom Pseudomonadati; phylum Pseudomonadota; class Gammaproteobacteria; order Moraxellales; family Moraxellaceae; genus Psychrobacter; species Psychrobacter sp. Pi2-51. The sequence goes on along the minus strand of NZ_CAJHBP010000002.1, from coordinate 118,941 downwards.
GTCAATTGTTTGCGTTTCAGTAGATGGTTTGCGCTATGGCAACATCAGTTCAGCACTGATGGGCAAATGATCGGATAGCGTTGACCACGGTTTTCCAGTGTGTACCCATGCATCCTTGATTCTTAGATTACGTACATAAATACGATCTAAGCTGAGGACGGGCAGCTTGGCTGGAAAGGTAGGCGACAGCTTGCCGTGACAATGCTTGAAAGCTTCGGTCATGCCGAGACTAGACGCCAACTTATCACAAGATAGTTTTTTCCAATCGTTAAAATCGCCTGCCAAAATAAGCGGTTGGTCAGGCGCAATCTCATTGCGCACATAGTTGGCAATGGCTTCATATTGCTTGAGACGATCGCGCTCAAACAAATTCAAGTGCGCACACAATACCACGACAGGTCGCTCCCAACCGATAGGCTGTACCTCACAGTGTAAGACGCCGCGTTGCTCAAGCTTATTGACGGTAATATTGACATTGTGTTTTGGATCTAACGGGAATCGGCTGAGCACGGCATTACCATGATGACCGTTTTCATATTCTGAGTTTTTGCCATAGCTATTTTGCAGCTGCAGATACTCACCAAACCACTCATGCTGTGATTGGTCAGGATATTCGTTGTATTGCATATTGCGCTTGAGGTTTTGACCTTGCACCTCTTGCAAACACAGCACATCGGACTCTATGACTTCAAGCGCATGGGCAATACCTTGCATTTTCACTTGGCGATTCATAGGCGACATGCCTTTGTGAATGTTATAGCTGGTTAGAACAAAAGAGGTGGTAGTCATAGATTCAGTCATAAACTCAGTATTTAGATAGTAAAAGTTGATAGCACTGCATAAAAACTTATCATCAAAAACGAGTGGTCAATTAGTAATGTAGAAGTGCATCAATGTAAAAGGAGCATTGATTCTTATCGAACCAATGCTCTCATATTATACCTATATGCTATCAATGGCGAATTCGTCGATGAACATCATTGATAGCCAGTTTTTTTGAATCAGTAACGAGTCACTAGAGCAATCGGTTGGTCTTCACCCATGATGTCTTGCGGCATAAACACAGCCTCGCCACCATTATGAATCACATGCTCAATGATTTCGCCAATCGCATCATCAGTGACGCCTTCTGCGGTAGCATCATTAGCAATACTTAGAGTCTGCGCTTTTTCATCAATTTTGGCAGATTGTATATAGCCACGGCGTACATACAGGGTCTCGCCAGCACCTTGGAACGCGCTACGATATACTTCCTGCAAATCCGTCTGCAACATGTTGGCACCGCGGGCTTTATCAATCTCGCCCAAAGCAGCATGATGTAATGATGTACGATATTCTTCTACCGCTTCTTGTACACTATCGACGATATGCTGTGCACTGCCATCTTCTAGATTGGTGGCGTTTGATACCGTGGCAATGATGTTTTCTGGACGATCACAGACTTCTTTGTAGTAACCGATATTTTTGGCATCGCCAACGATGACAAGAGGCATTTTATGCTCGCCCCACAGCTCTTGTACGCTCTTATCGACTTGGTTAAAATATTCTTTTAAATGGCTGCTTTCATTACTTGCAGAACGATCAGAGCCACCATCGCTTGTCGTATGAAGACCATTATTTTCGACAGGGAATGCGATGCTTTCCATATTGTTTTGTGCATCGTCATCTTTATCAAACTCTCTGATGACACGATCATTTGATGCTTCGATCAGGCGAGCCTTATCACGGGTCAGCACGACTGTATAGTAGTGAACGGCACTTGCCATATCACGAACTAGGTCACGAGTGGCAAAACTGTCTGAAATCACAACCCGCTCTGTGGTATCGATGGGCATACGGATCACTTGTACATCGTCAGTACTGGCAAATATGGCTAAGGTATCAAGATTATAATTGTGGTTTAACTCACTGGTCTTAGCATGAATCTTGTCTAAGATAGTTGTCGACGTACTCTTGTCGTATTCTTTAGTTAAGCGATCTTCTACGACTTTTAGCTGGTTTTTTAGAGCGATTGGATCTTGCTCATTGGCTGGATGCGCTCGATGTGTCTTAACAAAGATACTGACCGCTGGATTGGCTTTAGTTTCACGTAAACTTTTAAGAGTCGCTTTCATATACTGCTCCTTGTTTTATTATCATTTACTTTCAACGTTGTTAATTTTTCTATGAGTCATTTTTTCTATAAATCGTTTATCAATAGGGTTTGATATTTTTATTCCATTCCCTTGATGCTAACAGTCAAACCTCACTTGCTGTAGGGTCAATTTGCAAGCAAATGATAGCGCTTTGTAAGTAGAACAATCTATGTTGTTATAAAAGGCAGGTTTATCTCATTTAAACATATTTAATATCGACCCTCTCGTCGCTTTACTTTCTGTATTGTCAGCGAGTAGGTTGCATTTTCATTAAATGAACCCATCTTTTATATAATATAGGTATAAGACCGCAAAATAAAAAAGTAACTGACAGCCTTTTATACTCTGTGTGTGACATCACGCAAATCACTTATACCAAACCCTATTTAACCAATAATAATTTATTCACTAATATCAGATATCGGATACCTTTATGACACCCATTTCTCCAGATTTACGTCTTGTCGATTTTGCCAATGTTTCACCAAGTGCATTACAAAGCCAAGTCATTAGCGCAATAGACGATGCCAATGCTTTTTTAGATGAAATGACAGCCCATACTGACAGCAACCACAGTCCTGCTGATGTCACTGCTGAGCAAGCTCTGAGCGATGTGATGAATTTTGATCATATCAATCTGGCATTAGATCGCAGTTGGGGTATTTTGTCGCATCTCAATAGCGTGATGAGCAATGATGAGATTCGTCATGTGCATCATGAGTTGTTGCCTAAGCTGTCTGCTTACGGCACTCGTGTGGGGCAGCATCAGCCGCTATTTAGTCGTTATCAAACCATTGTCAGTGACACAGCATTCTTTGACTCACTTGAGCCTGCGCGCGCTCGTGCCATTGAGCTTGCGCTTAGAAGCTTTGAGATGTCAGGTGTGGCGTTACCTAGAGCTGAGCAAGAACAATTCGCTGCGACTCAAAGTGAACTCTCAACCTTATCAGCGACGTTCTCAGACAATATATTGGATGCTACCCAAGCCTACGCCTTACCACTTAAGCAAGCGCAATTGGCGGGGTTGACCGAAAGTGGTTTGGCACTGTTGGCAGACGTGGGCGAACAGTATAAAGCCCGTGAGCTTGCCAGCGGCGCCCTCACGCAAGCAGATATCGATGCATTGCCGACCCCTTATTACGTAGCAAGTTTAAATATCCCCGTTTACCTTGCGGTCATGACTCATGCTGACGACCGTAGTCTACGTGAGACGTTGTACCGTGCTTATGTCACGCGTGCCTCAGAATTTGATACGCATACCAATGCCAAAGGCGAGTCGCTTAATAACGCCGATATCATGGGTCAAATCCTACGATTACGTGAGCAAAAAGCCGCTCTATTAGGTTTTGACAATTACGCAGAGGTATCGCTATCGACTAAAATGGCAGATAACGTGGCAGAAGTAGAAACCTTTTTACGCGATTTGGCCACGCAAGCCACTCCAGCTGCTAAGCAGGATTTAGCGCAACTGCAAAAATATGCGCAAGATTATGGCATTGATGATTTGCAGCCTTGGGACAGTGCTTATATCGCTGAAAAAGTAAAACAAAGCGAATTTAATTTATCGCAAGAAGAGATACGCCCATACTTCCCGTTACCAAAAGTCATTAATGGCTTGTTTGCCATTGTCGAGCGCCTATACGGCATCAAAGTACAAGAGCAAAGTAGTGATGAGACAGCTAGTGGTAAGACAGATAGTGAGAGCACATCTGTATCGCGCTGGCACAACGAGGTAAGCTTCTATCAGTTGTTTGATGCTGACGATAACTTGCTTGGCGGCTTTTATTTTGACTTGTTTGCCCGTAGTGGTAAGCGCGGCGGTGCTTGGATGAGTGGTTTTCAGTCGCGTTATACTTATGACGAGCAAGACCATCAGCAGCTACCGGTTTGTTTTATGGTCGGTAACTTCACGCCTGCCCTCGATGGCAAACCAAGCTTATTAACCCATGACGAAGTACTGACCTTGTTCCATGAGTTTGGTCATGGGCTACATCATCTTTTAACGCAAGTGACAGTCGGTGATGTCGCAGGTGTTAATGGTGTTGAGTGGGATGCAGTCGAGCTGCCCAGTCAATTTATGGAAAACTGGGCGTGGGATGCTGAAGGTATTGCCCTTATCAGTAGCCATGTCGAGACTGGCGAGCCCTTGCCTAAAGACAAACTTGCAGCCTTACTGGCGGTAAAAAACTTCCAAAGCGGCATGCAAACCCTGCGTCAAATCGAGTTCTCACTGTTCGACTTATTGATTCATGCACACACGCCAGCACTTGATTATGATGGTATCTTGGCAACCTTAAATACGGTTCGTAACGATATTGCCATCATGCAGACACCTGACTATAACCGCTTTGCCAATGGTTTTAGTCATATCTTTGCAGGTGGCTATGCGGCAGGTTATTACTCGTATAAATGGGCAGAGCTATTGTCTGCAGATGCTTTTAGTAAGTTCGAAGAAGAAGGTATTTTTAATCCAGTGACCGGTAAAGCTTTCCGTGAGACTGTTTTATCGGTTGGTGGGAGCTTCCCCGCCAAGACTAACTTTGAGAACTTCCGTGGTCGTAGTGCCAGTATTGATGCCTTATTGCGTCACAGTGGCTTTAGCAATATTAAAAACATTGATGCCGCCAATGCCAAAAGCAATCGCGAGGTTATTTAGATGCGTTATCAATCGTCACGCCCAAAGCGCCGATTTTTGGCGGGCGTCCGCTGTCCCAAATGTCAGGCGATGGACGCGGTGGTACAGGTAAATATTACGACGCCTGTGCCTGATGAGTATATTGAATGTACTAAATGTAGCCATGCAGAACATCGCCCCGACCCTGATGCCATCAGTGCCAAAAATCATGCGGAAGACCAACTCGCTCGTGATGCGATGGCGACAGGCACCAGTGGCACGGTAAAATTCAAAACTTAAGCAAACAAATAATACTGATACTGATACTGATACTGATACTTAAAAGTTTTTTAAGTGCTTTATTATTTAACAGTACTTTAAGCCTATCTAGCAATAGATAGGCTTTTTATTTTGAGTTTGCTATAGTATGGCTACTTATATCTTTGACATAAATTGACCGTAGTATGAAAAATAAAAAAAAGCATCCTTTGTTGAGCAAACGTGAAAAAGCGAAAGCCGCTAAATCGCGCCGTAGAATCTGGATAGCGATTATATTGGCACTGCTATTCATTGTTATCGGCTATTTAGTTTGGGCGCAATCTGTACCTGAGACTAGAAAAACTGGCAGCAGCTCACCATCAATCGCTGAGCAAAACGAGGCTGCACAGTCTGCTGCTATGCCAGCAGAAAATGTCCTCAGTGAAGTCAATAGTGATGACGCTATAACGAGTGAAGCGACTGTCCTTGATCAGAATGCTACCGCCGCTGACACAGCTGACAACTCAAATAGTCAAGTACCAAAACCTGCTACCATCTTAAGCGCTCCTTTACCAAAGACGGATAGTCTGGCCAAAGAAGAAATTGATCGCTTAGAAGATGAGCGTAAACGCTGGGCTGCCCAAGAAAAGCTGGCATCTGAACAATTAGCGATGAATAAAAAATTGACGGATATGAAGGAAGATCAAATTGCCTTGCTCGAACAACAAATCGCACAATTAGAATCAGAAAGCACAGTACAAGCCAAAGTAGAATAAACATACTATTTTTTGAAGGGGCTGACGATGGCGAATCTACAATTGACGCATGCCCCTATTTTAAATAGCAGTGCCCAGTTACTTATCTTACCAGTTAATACTGCTGGCATCCTGCTCGACCCTATCCTCGCACGAACCAAGACGCTATTCGCTGATAACTACCATCACTATCGTCGCGCGTGCCGTGACGGTAGTCTAAACGCTGGTAGCTGTTTACTCCACAAACGCACACGAGAACAGTCTGGCCTTGGCGTCAGCAGTAATGGTAATCAACCCAGTTATATTGCCAATCTTGTTATCTCAGATCACCCTTATCATCCGACGCGGTCGCGCTGGCTCACTGACGCTTTAACAGACTTGCACCACCAGCTTATTCCTCTTATTCGCCATCAAGGCATCCGCAGAATTGCCCTATTTGCCCGCCCGCTTATCGATAGTCATTTACACAGTACTGTAGGCAGTTCGCCTCCTGAATCGAACGTCGCAACCTCCCTGCCATTAAACTGGTATCTCGATATCTTGCCTTTACTAATTCAGCAACTACAAGACCTTCCTAAGCTGCGTATTGATGTGCACGTACCCAAAAGTATCGATATTTAAGAACAAATAGAACGTTTGTTGGTGCATAGCACAATCTTTAACATTCAAAAAACATGACACCGATAATGGCTTGAATGCTATGCTAAATGAGTGTTTACTGTTTGAGAAAGCACGGTTATTTATTATCAGGATAAGGATACCCTATGAAAATACTTAGAACCCCCGATTCATGCTTTGAAAACCTAGCCGATTACGATTTTTCGCCGCATTATATGATGGTCGATGATGGCGAAGGCGGTGAGCTGCGTGTACATTATCTCGATGAAGGTCCCAAGGATGCCGATCCGATTTTACTACTACATGGCGAGCCTTCATGGTGTTATCTATATCGTAAAGTAATACCGATACTGACAGCGGCTGGACATCGCGTCATTGCACCAGATCTTCCTGGTTTTGGGCGCTCAGATAAACCTGCCGCCCGTACGGATTATACCTACCAGCGCCATGTCGACTGGATGCAATCCGTACTTGATCAGTTAGATTTAACAAATATCACATTATTTTGTCAAGATTGGGGTGGCCTAATTGGTCTACGTCTCGTGGCAGAAAATTCAGACAGATTTGCTCGAGTAGCAGCTGGCAATACCATGCTCCCCACGGGAGATCACGATCCAGGAGAAAGCTTCCGCAAGTGGCAGCAATTCTCACAAGATACTCCGAAGTTTCATGTCGGTAGCATTATTAATAGTGGCACTACGACCGAACTATCACAGGCAGTAATCGATGCTTACAATGCGCCCTTCCCTGATGAATCGTACAAAGAAGGCGCAAGACAGTTCCCCATACTAGTACCGACCACACCGGACGATCCTGCTTCAACGAAAAACCGTGCCGCCTGGGGCGAGCTTGGCAAGTTTAATAAACCTTTCATTACCCTGTTTAGCGATTCTGACCCTGTCACTGGTGGTGGTGATCGAATCATGCAAAAACTTATCCCTGGAACTAAAGGTCAAAACCATAACACTATTATTAACGGTGGTCATTTCTTACAAGAAGACCAAGGCGAAAAACTGGCTGAGCTAGTGGCTCAGTTTATTGCTGACAACCCTATTAATAATGATTAAGAAAATTTAATATTTTCTTCGTTATCACATGCAGCTCAATTGTTACCGTTTAATGCTTTAAACCATGGCATGTATCTTCCTGTAGGCATTAAACGGTATATTTATATCCATATATTGATAAAAAAATGCGCTTAGCTTAGTATCCATTTTATAGGCAAATACTATAAAAACTTATTACATTCAAATTTAAATAAGGATAACAAGCTATGTCAAACAACAATGCAAAAAACGATGCTGCTGAAAATTCAAAAAAATCTACCAACAATAAAGCAGTGACTGGCGTAGAAGTGGTCAGAGAGGATACCGTGGTATTTGAGGACGGCGACTTTGAAGCGTACAACGCTGAGCATGACTACGAGGAAGCTAAAGACGATAGTACTGCTAAAAATGATACGTCAGATAAATCAAGCAAGAATAAAGATTCTGATAAAAATCAAAAATCTAATCAAGACGACAAATCTAATAGTGACGATAAAGACGATCAGTCTGACAAAAACACCAAAGACAGCAAGTCTAATCAAAAAGACAAGACCAGTAAAAAAGATAATGCTGATCAAGAGGATAAATCTAGCATTACCATGGCAGGCATTTATCAGTGGGCGTCAAAGCTGAAAGACGACTTTAAATCTGATGCTAGTGGTATGACTCAGGATGTCTCTGAAAAAGCGACGGCTATGATGCTTGGCAAACTATTGGATGCGGTAGATCTTGAATTAGCGGCCTTTGATAAGAGCTTAGACGTCGCCAAAAATTTGGTCACGACGGCTGAAGAAAGACGCAAAAAGATCGCTGCTAAAAAAGAAAAATATCAGGGTATGATCGACAAGTTAGATCAAGAATAGTTACTCTGGTTAATTAGACAATTATTCTAGAGTTTTATCAATCCAATGTTGAACGTCTACTATGAGCGTTTGGCGTTGGATTTTTTTTGTCCGATTAAACGTCTTAGCGGTTCAGTACAGGAGATAGGTATATATGGTGAGAACGTTAATATCTTGTTCAAAGAGCTATACTATTTATGTTTTCCCTAATCAATAAAGCAATTTATAAAGTAGCTATAGTGGAACTTAATATAACTAGGATACGAAATTGAAAAATGCGCCCATAAATAAGATAACTGTGTTTTTAGTAGCAGCGATGTTGTCTGTATCAGCTATTGCATTAGACTTCAATCAAACCCAAAAATTGGCTAATCAAGGCAATGCTGAAGCTCAATTTGATCTTGGTAAAATATACGCCAACGGCACGGGTATCGAACAAGACTATAGGAAAGCGATTGAATGGTACATAAAATCAGCCAATCAGGGAAATTATGAGGCTCAAAACAGTCTTGGTGGAATGTACAAATGGGGTTGGGGCTTAACAAAGGATCATATGAAAGCATTTAAATGGTATCAAAAAGCAGCTAATCAAGGCTATGCCCCTGCACAATCTAGTCTTGCATATATGTATCAAGATGATAGAGGTGCATTTAAAAATGATGCAAAGGCTATAGAGTGGTATAAAAAAGCAGCTGATCAGGGTGATTCTGGCGCAAAAGTTAGTCTTGCTGATATATATAATTATGGTATGGGTACGCCTCAAGACCACCTGAAAGCTTTTGAACTATATCAGAAAGCGGCTGATCAAGGTGATGCTGGCGCAAAAGTTAGTCTTGGTTTTATGTATGAGGGAGGCGACGGTGTAACCCAGAATAAGAGTAAAGCAAAAAATCTCTATAAGCAGTCTTGTGATGAAGGTTATCAACCGGGTTGCAAGTACTATAGCGATTTAAACGAATAAAACTCTTTAAACCACAAAAAAACCGCCTTGAGTGTTATTAACTAACAGCCCAAAGCGGTTTTTTATATCAAGCGAAAGTACTTATTCAGCAGTTGAGGTTGAACCCTGCTCAACGCCTTTCATAGTCAACTTAATGCGACCACGGTTATCCACGTCTTGTACGAGTACCTTAACGGTTTGACCTTCTTTTAAATAATCTGATACATTCTCAACGCGCTCTTCTGCGATTTGTGAGATATGCACTAAACCATCAGTGTTTGGCAAGACGTTAACGAACGCACCAAAGTCAACGATACGAGCGACTGTACCTTCGTAAGTTTTGCCCACTTCAACTTCAGCAGTCAATGCTTCGATTTTGCCGATAGCGGCTTTGGTCGCTGCTTTGTTTTCACCAAAGATACGAATCGTGCCACCATCATCGATATCGATAACTGCGCCAGTTTCTTCCGTTAGCTGACGAATCATCGCGCCGCCTTTACCGATGACGTCACGGATTTTATCCGGATTGATTTCGATAACGGCATAGTTAGGTGCATGCGCGTTGATTTCAGTACGGCTCTCAGGCAATACTTTATTCATCGCATCTAGGATATGGATACGACCGGCATGGGCTTGCTTAAGCGCTTGCTCCATAATGTCAGGGGTAATCCCTTCGATTTTAATGTCCATCTGAAGCGCAGTAATACCGTCTTTAGAACCAGCAACTTTAAAGTCCATATCGCCAAGATGATCTTCATCACCTAAGATGTCTGATAGTACAGCGAAACGCTCGCCTTCTTTAACCAGACCCATCGCGATACCAGCAACTGGGGCTTTAATTGGTACGCCTGCATCCATCAATGCCAAACTTGCACCACAAACAGATGCCATAGAAGATGAACCGTTTGATTCAGTAATCTCTGATACCACACGGATGACATACGGGAAGCGTTCGCTATCTGGAAGCATTGCTTGTACACCGCGACGTGCTAAGCGGCCATGACCGATTTCACGACGTTTTGGAATACCTTCACGACCCGTTTCACCGACTGAGAAATGCGGGAAGTTATAATGCAGCATGAAATGGTCACGGATAGTGCCACCTAGTGAGTCAATCATGTTGACGTCACGGCTGTTGCCAAGAGTAGTTGTAACCAATGCTTGCGTCTCACCACGTGTGAACAATGCTGAACCATGCGTATATGGTAGAACACCAACTTGCACATCAAGCGCACGAACGGTTTCAGGGTCACGACCATCAATACGCGGCTTACCTGACAAGATATTGTCACGAACCGTACGATATTTAAGGTCGTTATAGATTTCTTTAAGCTCAGATACCGTATCAGCATAGTCTTCTGACTCAGCATCACTAGCAAGCGTATCAATAATTGATTGCTTAATTTCGTCAAGCTTAGTGTAGCGCGCTTGTTTATCAGTAATCGTATAAGCGTCAGCAACTTGCTCGCCAAACTGCTCTTTCATGCTGCTGGTAAGCGCTTGATCACGCTCAGGGGCGCTATACTGCTGCTTAGCAGTACCGATTTCTTCAGCCATTGATGCAATGTTATCAATAACGATTTGCTGCTGTTGATGACCGTAAAGTACTGCACCTAGCATCTGATCTTCTGAAAGCTCTGCTGCTTCTGATTCAACCATCAATACGGCAGACTTAGTACCAGCCACAACCAAATCAAGATCGCTCTCTTTGAGCTGCTCGATTGTTGGGTTCAGTACGTACTCGCCATTGATGAAGCCAACACGGGCAGCTGCGACTGGACCATTGAATGGCGCGTCAGAGATAGCCAGTGCCGCTGAAGCACCAATTAATGCAGCGATATCTGCTGATTGAGTCTTATCTGACGATACAACCGTCGCAGTAATCTGAATTTCATTCACATAACCTTCAGGGAATAGCGGACGAATCGGGCGGTCAATCAAGCGTGACGTTAGCGTTTCGAACTCGCTCGCACGGCCTTCACGTTTGCCATAAGCACCTGGGATTTTACCCGCTGCGTACATTTTTTCTTGATAGTTGACGGTCAATGGAAAGAAGTTTTGGCCTTCTTTCGCATCAGACTTAACAACGGCAGCCACTAGGACAGTAACACCACCCATGTGAACTAAAATAGAGTTGGCTTGACGGGCGATACGCCCTGTCTCGATAACAACCTGCTGGCTGCCATATTGGAATTCACGTTTAACAGTATTGAACATTGTCGGATTTGTCATATAATTTTCCTAATGTTGACTGACGAAAATAATATCAACGTCATAAGCGCGTTGATATTTGTCATTAAAATTCTTTGTCTCTAGCTCCTGAGGAACAAGTCTCTTATCTGCAAGTCCTATCGATGAGACTGATAGTGTCACCTGCCTATCTTATGCATTTGTCTACAGTAGACATCGTACTATTACATATTTTTAGTCGTTCAAATTCGTTTTTTCATCAATATAGTCAAAGCTTATGCCAAGCAGCAACCATACATATACGATGTTTTTCTATCTTTGCTAAGGTGCTACTACAGATAGTAGCAATGGCATAAAATTGACCAAGCATTATTTTACAGTGATTTCTAGCCATTGACCAATTAATTGCAAAACAGGGCTGTTGTTTATAGTCTTCCCTAGATATGACTCAAATCAGCATTGAGTCAACCCTTAGTTTTACAAAAAATTCTAAAACTATAGCGTGAAAATATTTGAGATTAATCATCTATATTAACAAGCATAAAAAAACGGTGTGAAACTATTCCACACCGTTTTAGAAAAATCTATTTTATCGATAGCAACAAGCAAGTTCCAAGCGATTTAGCAAAAAATTCAAAATAGCGCCACAGGATGGCATTTGTTATTTTAGCGATCGCTCGTACTATTGTCGTTAAATTAACGACGTAGACCCAACTGGCTAATAAGAGTGGTATAGCGACCAAGATCTTTACCTTTTAGGTAATCAAGCAATTTACGACGCGTGTTAACCATACGGATAAGACCACGACGGCTATGATTATCAGCTTTATGCGCTTTAAAATGGTTCTGCAAATCGTTAATACGTGCACTTAGCAAAGCTACTTGAACTTCTGGAGAACCAGTGTCGTTTTCGCCGCGCTGGTATTGAGAAATGATTTGTTCGCGATCAGTATTAGTTAGCATAAATATCTCCGGCAATGCTAAAAGCATCCAAGATGCACTCAAATTTAAGCCATCTTAAAAGCTATAGAATAGTAAATAAAGTAACTTGTACGCCATTCAGGACAACCCTGCATTACTAGAGTTGACCTAGTGTACGACAAGCTCAATGTGTTATAAAAAACCACTTAAAAATAAGCCAGATATTAGCGGAATATTGCCCAACTCAATCATCTGCTTTGAACAGTGAGCTCAGCAACCTGCTTTATCTAAAATCTTAATTCAAATGTGACGGTTATTATACCAAAAAACTGCTGAACTAGCAGCAGTTTTTCATAATAGTTTCATGGCAAGACGAATTGCCAATATAACAATCTAAGGTACATTCACAGCCACTACAAGCATAGCCATTACAAAATTCTAGCATATTACTTTTTCACATCGCTCTCAGTAGCATTACCACCTAGCTCATCATCAGCAAGAGGTGCTGCCGTAGTGACTTCCGCTAAACTATCTGGAGTGGCATGTTCGCTAGGGTCTATGTCTTCTGCAAGCTTTTCAATCTCTTTTTCTTGCTCGTCCATATTATTCGGTGAATTACTCATATTAGCTCCTAAGTTATTATTTTCTGAACTATTTAGTTTTATAATTATTGATACCAAGCTAAAAAAATGTAATAGCGTCACCCAGCTATGAGTGACACTTTAAATACTCTACTTGTCTTCTTTAGCATTTTCTAAATTGTCCGCAACGCGATCTGCCGCTGCTTCTGACTCTTCAGTATGGTTATTTTCGGTTTGGCTTTTAAGAGCTGCAGTTGCTGATTCAGAACGTTGTTGCTCAAGCTTGGTATCGTTTGGATTAGAGTTTGACATAATATGTTCCTCGATCATGGTTGGTTATAGTTATTGGTAGATTAATGCTGTATGTTCATTGTTAATATCTTACAAGGCCAGTTAAGACAAGGCTTTATCGATAGCATCAACGAAATTTTCGATATCATCTGGATTACGCGAAGTAATTAAGTTACCGTCAATTTGTACGGTTTTATCAACGAAGTTTGCTCCCGCATTTTCCAAATCTGTTTGCAATGAGTGGTACGCCGTTAAGGTCTTACCTTTTGCGATACCCGTGTTAATAAGTACCCAAGGTGCATGGCAGATAACCGCCAACGGTTTACTTGCTTCATTAATTGCATTGATTATACTGTGAGCTTCTTTATTGCCTCGAATGGTATCCGCATTTACAGTACCACCTGGCACTACTAGCGCGTCATAGTCATCAACCTTAGCCTCACTTGCAAAGATGTCAGCGGTGAAAGTGTCACCTTTGTTGACATCTTGATTCATCGCTTGAACTTTTTTGTCTTCGTTAGTGGTAATAAGCAGTGTGTTATAGCCTTTTTCTTTCAGCTGATTATTAACATCTTCATACTCTGCTTGTTCAAAATTATTGTGTAGTAAGAAAGCGATCGTTTTCATGGTATTCCTTGTCTTTATATTGTGATTCTATATATAAATTTTATTATTGATTTATCTGTTTTTTTTATTATGAGTACTTCTTGTTTTTATAGTACTTCTTTGTTTTTATTTAGTGTTGAGACTTCAGCAGTAAAACTTTCCTTGTTAAAACTATTCCCTAAGCATTTTTTATTATTTTAAATTTTTCTTATTAGTGTACTTTTTATTTTTATTACATTGGTTATCTCTTCTAGCCTTCCCTAGCTGACTTATCTAATGTACAAAAAAAACAGGCTTCACCATAGGTGAAACCTGCAATAAAATGTGAGGATATGTGATTAGTGTAAACTGTTAGTAAGTTTAAAGAGGATTAATTGGCTCATAGCCACATGAAGCATACGAAACATACGAAACATACGAAACACGAAAAGCTTAGCAAATATAACCCTACCGCTGGATTAATTTCTTAGGTTGTAGTCGGCCATTGAGACTAACAGCGCCCAATCCAATAAACTCCCCTTGCTCATCTAGCAAGCGTATATCTACCGCTATCTCGTGGAGCAATGGTTGTTCATCGTCACTACTGACGATATCGCTATCTAGTGGGGTGTCATTGCTTTCTGAAACAGAAGACTGGTGGCTAATACGGGTTGAAATATAGTCGCGCAAATTATCAGTAAGCTGCTCAAAAACATTCAACCGCTGCCCCATATGGACACGGGTATACTGTTCAGCAGTCAATGTAAGCTCAGCCTCGATATTGACACATGCATCAATAGCAAGGAGCTGTGCCTGTCTCTCATCTAACGATAGCGCCTCTAACGCTGATAAAGAAATCGATTCCACTATGCTAAACTTTCCGACCTGCGTACGGCGCAATGCGATTAAATGCCCTAATGTGCCCATTATCTTGGCAATATCCTCTGCCAATACGCGCACATAAGTACCTTTTGTACAAGTCACCGTCAATTGAATCTGCTCGTTATCAATAGCTTTTAAATCAATGGCCTTAATCACGATATCTCTTGGCGCTCGTTCTACTTCGATACCAGCACGGGCATATTCATAAAGCTTTTTACCGTCCTTTTTTAAAGCAGAATACATCGGTGGTATTTGCTGCTGAGCCCCTAAAAACTGTTGAGCAACCTTGTCCAATATTGATTGATCAAAAGTTGGAATAGACACCTGTCCAACGATTTGACCATCAGCATCACCAGTATCTGTCTGGCTACCAAGCAATATCGTCGCTTGGTAAGATTTGTCGGCATCAAGTTGATAATGACTAAACTTCGTGGCCTCACCCATACAAATAGGCAATAGACCAGTGGCCATGGGATCAAGCGTACCTGTATGACCAGCTTTTTTGCTGTCATGTGCAGGAGACTTAAACAAATACTTCACTTTTGAGACCACTTGCTGTGACGTCATACCTTGCGGCTTATCAACTAAGATAACGCCGGAGACTTTTTGTTTATCCGTTGTTTGTTGACTAGTCATTGTCATTAATCATCATTTTCTTTGCTATCGACTTCATCTTCATTCTGCTCAGTTTTGATGACCGCTTGACTGATCAAGTCCATCATATAGTTGCCACGAGCCGTTACTTCATCATAATGAAAGCGCAGACGTGGAGTCGTACGCGTTTTGAGACTATGGCTCAATTCGGTACGCAAAAAACCTGCCGCTTTATTCAGAACTTTGATGCTTTCTTCGTGGTTGGTTTTGGTCATCGCGTCATTAAGCTCTGGCTCCATGATGGTGACATAAACGTCCGCATACCCTAAGTCTGGGCTGACCTTGACACTAGAGATAGTGACAAAACCAGTCAGACGCGGGTCATTGACTGCGTCACGAATAAGAACAGCAAGCTCACGCTGAATTTGATCGGATAAGCGCTGTAAACGTTGGTTCATATTGTTACCTTAATTTGATATGGCCTATTTTTATGGATTAGCCCGTTTGCTTATTAATACATTTAAGGGCTGATATTTGTTAAAAAAGGCCTAGCAGGATGTACCTGCTAGGCCTAAGTACAGCTAGATATGAAGGAGATACTAATATGCTCAGCTGATTAAGCGTCTTGCATGATTAGAGACCTTACTATCGAGCGGTGACTTTAGATAGTACGTTCGAACTCTTGAATTTCAAAGACTTCGATCTTATCACCAGCTTCGACATCATAACCACGAACGGCTAGGCCACACTCCATTCCAGTACGTACTTCATTAACGTCTTCTTTATAACGACGTAATGATTGCAGCTGACCAGTAAAGATAACTTGGTCATCACGCAGTACACGGATAGGCTTATTGCGATAGATTGTACCTTCAACCACCATACAACCGGCAGCTGCACCGAACTTACTAGAACGGAATACTTCTCGAACGTCAGCAACACCCAAGATTTTCTCACGATGTTCAGGCGCAAGCATTCCACTCATGGCTGCTTTTACATCATCAATCAAGCCATAGATAACACTGTAATAGCGAATATCCATGTTGGCTGCATCTGCTTTACGACGTGCGGTCGCGTCTGCACGAACGTTGAAGCCTAACAATACCGCTTCGCTAGATTCTGCAAGCGTTACATCAGACTCAGAGATAGGGCCAACACCTGAACTGATGACGCGAACTTTTACTTCGTCAGTTGACAGCTCATTCAGTGCCGATAGTAATGCTTCGAGCGAACCACGGACATCAGTTTTAAGAACAATGTTCAAGAATGACACATTGCCTTGTTCCATCTGATCGAACATGCTCTCTAAGCGCATGGCGTTCTGACGCTCAAGTTGACGTTCACGCTCGCGATTGGTTCTGAAATCAGCCACTTCACGGGCTTTTTTCTCATCTGTAACGACTAAGAATTCACTACCAGCTGCAGGTGTTTCAGGTAATCCTAAAATCTCTACAGGGATGGAAGGACCCGCTGACTGAATACGCTGACCATGTTCATCAGTCATCGCACGGACTTTACCGTAATGCTCGCCCGCTAGAACCAAGTCGCCTTGTTTTAGTGTGCCTTTTTTGACTAGAACACTAACGACAGGACCACGACCTTTTTCAAGTCTTGACTCAATCACCACACCTTGCGCAGCACCATCTAACGGCGCTTCTAATTCCATTAGTTCTGCTTGGATGCTGATATATTCTAATAGCTCGTCAATACCTTCACCCGTTTTGGCTGAGATACGCGCCATTGGTGTATCACCACCCCACTCTTCTGAGACGACTTCTTTGGCAGTCAACTCATTGAGTACACGATCAGGATCAGCGCCCGGCTTATCCATTTTGTTGATGGCAACGATAAGCGGCGTACCAGCAGCACGTGCATGGTCGATAGCTTCTTCCGTTTGCGGCATCATGCCATCATCAGCTGCGACAACCAGTACAACGATATCAGTCGCTTGCGCACCACGTGAACGCATAGCACTAAAGGCTGCGTGACCTGGGGTATCTAAGAAAGTAATCACACCGCGACCGGTTTTTACATGATAAGCACCGATATGCTGAGTGATACCACCTGCTTCGCCATTCGCTACTTTCGTTTCACGAATTTTATCTAACAATGAAGTCTTACCATGGTCGACATGACCCATAATAGTTACGACTGGTGGACGTGTTTGCACGTTACTGCTGCGTTCATTGACTGCAGATTGTAGATCGTCTTCAACCTTAGTATCACTAACTGGTACTGGGTTATGACCCATTTCTTCAACAATCAAACTAGCTGTCGCTTGATCAATCGTATCTGACTCACGAGCCATCTCACCCATTTTCATGAGTAATTTAGTGACTTCACGGGCTTTAACTGCCATACGCTGGGCAAGATCTGCGACAGTGATTTGCTCACTGATCTCGACATCATAGACAATTTTTTCAACAGGTTTTTCAAACTTATGCTGTGACGCTTGCGTTGAACGTAAACCATTTTTACGGTTTTTGATCTCACGCTCATCTTGATTTTTACGACGACGACCACGAGCACCAGTGCTACTTGCACCGCGCTTGATTTCACGACGTTCTTTTTCAAATGATTCTTCTAATGCGTCACCGACTAGACCTTCAGCCAATGGCTCATCTTTGCGAACTTCAGCAGCAGGCTGATCCGTATATTTACCAGCCATTTTACGCATTTGCTCAAGTGTGCGCTTTTGCGCTTCTTCAGCTTGAACACGGCGTGTTTCTGTCTCAATTTCGCGTAGACGGTTTTCTTCTTTTTCACGTACTTCACGAGCTTTACGCTCAGCTGCTGTTTCAACTTTAGGTTTCGTAGCAGCAACTTTTTTCTTCGGCTGTTCTTTAGGCTTGACTTCAATAGTAGTCTTGCCGCCCTTTTTCACAACAACTGAAGTAGAAATGTCGTCATTCTTATCGTCTGATTTTTTGCTAGAGCCTAAGCTGGCACGCATCGCAGCTAAGGTTGCTGCTTGACGCTCTTCAGATTTTTTCTTAGTAGCAGCACGCTCTTCAGCGTCCTTAGCAGCACGTTCTTGCGACTCAATCATCGCTTGCTCACGCGCAGCCAACTCTTCAGCCATTTTTTCTGGATCAGGCTTTTCGAATACTTTCTTTTTACGCACTTCCACATTGACACTCTTAGATTTACCTGAAGAGCCGGTCACACGCGCGGTGCTCGTTGTTTTAGACTTGAGACTAATACGACGCTTATCTTGCTGACCATGACTTTGCTTTAAATACGTCACCAACTTCTCTTGCTCAAGCTCGGTGACTAGGTCATCCTCTGCGCGAGCAGGCAGTCCAGCATCTACCAGTTGCTGTTTTACAGCACTTGCGGTTTTGCCTACCATATCTGCCAGTTCTTTGACGGTCTTATCTGCCATTTATTATCACCTACTGTCTATTATTTGCTATATGTTCAATTCAGTTGTTGGCTACAAATGATTGGGTTAAGGCTGGTGGTTAGGTTGCATGTATTATGCGACTTTATACCAGCACTTTATTATCGATAGCATATCACTAAAAGACAGCGATATGCAGTTACCGCTTATTCATTGAACCAAGATTCCCGAGCTTTCATGATGAGTTTTCCTGCGGTTTCAGTATCTAATCCTTCGATATCTTCTAAATCGAAGACGGCTTGTTCTGCCAAGTCATCAACAGTAATGATGTCTTTTTGAGCCATTTTATAAGCCCAACTGACGGTCATTCCTTCAAGATCTTGTAACTCTTGACTTGGCTCTTTCATGTTTTGTTGTTTGACTAGCTCATCAGCGATGACGACTTCTTTAGCACGTTCTTGAATCATGTCAATCGCTTCGTCGTCTAAACCTTCGATGTCATAGAAAGTCTCAACTGGCACATAAGCCACTTCTTCGATACTGGTAAAGCCAATATCGACAAGCGCTTGAGCTAAATCTTTATCGACTTCTAGACGCTCATAAAACAATTCAATGAACGCTTTCGATTCGTTTTGTTGACGCTGCTGATACTCTTCTTCGAGCATCATATTAAGCTTATAGCCCGTTAATTCAGAGGCTAAACGGACGTTTTGACCTTGTGAGCCAATCGCACGCGCTAACTGATCGTTGGTGCTAAAGATAATATCAGCGGTCTGCATGTCTTCATCTAGGATAATACTACTAACATCTGCTGGCTCTAAAGAGCTAATAATGAATTGAGCCGGATCATCTGACCAAACCACCACATCAATACGCTCACCATCCAACTCTTGCTGAACCGCTTGAATACGCGTACCACGCATACCGATACAAGCGCCAACCGGATCAATGCGATGATCGTTGGTTTTGACGGCTATTTTAGCACGAGTACCTGGCAGACGAGCAACGTTACGGATTTCAATGATTTGTTCTGCAATCTCAGGCACTTCTTTTTGCATCAATGCCGAGAGCATTTCAGGATGAGTGCGCGACAATAATAACTGGGCACCACGATTTTCACGGTTTACATGATATAAAATGGCGTTGATACGAGATTTTGCACGTAATTGCTCACGTGGTAGCATCTGATCACGTGATAAGTAGCCTTCGGCGTTATCACCCAAATCAATGATATAGCCATCGCGTGTTTGCTTTTTTACTTCGCCATACATCATTTCACCAACACGTGGCTCAAAAGCGTCTGCTACTAGCGCACGCTCAGCTTCACGTATTTTTTGAATAATAACTTGCTTGGCTTGCGTGGCAGCAATACGACCAAACTCAATGGATTCAATCTGTTCTTCTTTAATATCACCAATTGACCATTCTTCTTGATCAAGGTCAGTAATAGCAAGCTGACAGGCTGGCATTTCATGGTCTTCATCGGCAACCACTGTCCAATAACGGTACGTATCATAATCGCCAGTTGCACGATCAATGGATACCCGCACCTCTACTTCTGGCTGTTCGGTATAGACTTTTTTCTTGGTTGATACCACCAAAGCGTCTTCTATAGCTTCAAAGATATCTTCAGGATTTAAGCCCTTTTCATTACTGACAGTTTCTACTACCGTTAAGATTTCACGACTCATGCTATACCTGTCCTATCATTTTATAATTGACTTAAATTTTATAATTGGCATATTGACGTTGTGTTGTCATCGTCAGTCACGCCCTATTTAGGGGTCAAAATATTGATTAATACTGAATTGCGTTACCATTGAATATTGAAATTAGACATCTTCATAAATCAAGTTGGCTTTATCAATGTTACTCAAAGCAATCTCAAACTGTTCACCATCGGTAGACGTCAATTTTAAAGACGTTGCATCGATACTGTCTAAAGTACCTGTTGCTTTGCGGCGTTTTTTATCGCCTTCACCAATGGCTTGTATCAAGCGCAAGCTCACAGTCTGACCGACGTAATCATACATTTGGTCATCTGAAAAGAACGCCCGATCAAAACCAGGTGAGGAGACTTCTAAAATGAACTCACCAGCAATAGGATCATGCACCTCTAGGATGCCGCTTACCTGATGGTTAACCGCCGCACAGTTTTCGATACTTACCTGCTTATCCTGTGCTTTTTCTTCAGGTAAAGCTTCAATGTAAATACGCAATAACGAGCGATTGCCTTGTGGGGTAAACTCTACGCCCCACAGCGCCACATCACATGCAGCTACCGCAGGGGCAATAATAGTAGTTAGTTCTGCAACTTTAGTCGAAAGCTTCATAATTTATTTATATTTTCCTATTTACTTATCTGTCGTACTTAATGAACCACATTATTTATTACTTTTTTATTTGCGCGGCTCACAGCAATCGTTAGGTGTTTTATCTATTATATAATAGCACTAGCTCAGTATTATATTCGGTTGACATCTACTATATATAAGGACATTACCTAGGAACATCAAGCTCAGCTGATGAATGTGCTTATTATATATAAAGCAAAATGATCAATAAAAGAGTATGAAGTAAAAGGCAGCGTCGCTTGCGAATAGTCACGCAAGTGGCGGTAAGTAGATGAATAGTAAGTATCGTACTCTATGGGCATAGAGCTTAGCATAAGTAGGGCAGATACCGCGACAACCCTGACTCACAGATACAAAAAAACCCACAAACATAATGGTGGGCTAATCGGCACTGACAAATTTAGTGTACAAAACATCAGTATAAAAAGTGGTAGCGGGGGCTGGATTTGAACCAACGACCTTCGGGTTATGAGCCCGACGAGCTACCAGACTGCTCCACCCCGCATCAATCTAGAACGCATATTATAGGGAGGTTTTGTAGAAGTGTCAATACTTTTTTTAAATAAATTCTAAATTAAGTATTCTCTGCTAAAAAATCCAACCTGACGCTATATGCTACGTCTATAAAACTTGGTGCGATTGGGGGGACTTGAACCCCCACAGCTTTCGCCACCACCCCCTCAAGATGGCGTGTCTACCATTCCACCACAATCGCATTTTGCTACTCTGTTCTCTAACGTTTAATCTACCGTAAATGATGCTTAAGGTAGGCATCAATAGATAAGGTCTTGCGAAAACAGAAAGGCATTGTAAATCTAACGTGCCAAAATAGCAAGCACTGCCTACTTAAAAGACACTTACTCAGGATTTTGCGTTAATGGGCGCGGCGTTTGCGGAGCTGAAACAGGAACATCTAAACGAAACTGATCTTCTGCCTGCTTACGTGCATGAACAGCAAGGGTCATACTGGTGATAAAAAATATGACTGTCAATACTGCAGTCGCACGTGTTAAAAAGTTAGCAGTTCCTGCGGCACCAAATACCGTACCTGACGAGCCAGCACCAAAAGAAGCCCCAGCATCTGCCCCTTTACCATGCTGTATCAAGATCAAGCCGATCATGGCAATCGCCACGATAATATGCAGGGCTAATATAAACGTAAACATGGTGGCCTCTTTTGCCGCGTAATGACGACAGATAACGGAAAATAAATCTTAAAGTTAATAGTGATAGCAACTAACTTGTAATGCTGCCAAATCGATTATATAAATAAGGCGCATTGTACACGATTGCAAGGGCACTGTTAAACCTACTTTTACCAACTGATAAAGACATTTTTTCGACAAGTTAGCGATTAAATAGCTGTTTTATCATCATACTCTAGGCAAGCGCGCGACTAAAAGCACCGGCAATCATCAAAAAACTGTCTGCTTTTAATGAAGCACCGCCAACCAATGCGCCATCTATCATGGGATCTGCCGCAAAACTATCGGCATTATCAACATTGACGCTACCACCATATAATACAGTCATTGCTTCTAACGACTCAGCAAAGCCTGTGACGGTTTGCTTAATATGTTGATGCGTGGTGCTAACCTCTGCTACTGTTGGCACTTTGCCCGTCCCAATCGCCCATACTGGCTCGTAGGCAATGATTAAGCGCTCAGATAATGAAGCAGCAAGCTCGGGCTGTTGCGCGAGTAAATCCTTTACAACCGATAATTGAGTATCAATGACCGCCAGTGTTTGCTTATCGTCATATTGTGCTTGGGTCTCACCAATACAAAATACTACGCCCAAATTTTGCATCAACGCATGAGTCAGCTTTTGCAGCAAGCACTCATGAGTTTCTTGATGGTATTGACGGCGCTCAGAGTGACCAAGTATCGTCCAAGTTGCGCCAGCATCAGCAACTTGCTGCGCGGAACAATCCCCCGTATACGCACCAGTGTTCACGCTATGCGCACTAATATCTTGCGCGGCACACAGCACTGAGGTATCTTTTAAGCGGGCGCTGACAGCAGCTAAGTGAATACAACTGGGAGCCACCATTAACCTGCAGCTATTTTTGACCACTTGCTCTTCAGTATTAACTGCAGTTAATAAGTTGTCTAGTAGCGCATTGACGTCGTGGTTCGTTGCTGGATTTTGCTTCCAATTGCCAATTACCCAAGCTTGCATACTCATCTACCTTGTCTCATGTATTCCTGCCAATTTGGCTTATATGCGCGCCAGTATAACAAATATTTCACAAGTGCTATAGTATAGTGCGACCTGCAGCAGAATGGCTTTTATGGCCATCCTGTTTTCATTGTATTTTACTCAGTTATGGCGCTCTGTAGATTAATGCCTTATGGTCTAAGTTAAGGGTGAAATACTTTAAATAGCGACATACCCTATATATAGTTCCATATTTATATAGTGCCATGTTCTATATATAGCTTTTAAAAAATATAACCGTTAAAACAATATCAATTCCACACGGTGTTATTAATACTAAAAAATGGCAACCGCTTGAAATTAATTATCTCAAACGGTTATAACAAGCGTTTGAGATAATTAATGATAAAAGGCTACTCATGGAAACCATCAATGCCTAGCAAGCGCGTTTTAGCAAAACATTCGATATCAAAGAGAGGTTATTATGTCTATTACAGCCAATAAATACGGTGGTTTAGCCCAGCAGCTGATTAGCGAAGGTGTCGTGAGCGAAGCGCATATGAAAACTGCGCAGACGGAATCACAGCAGCAGCAGATCGGACTCGTGCCTTATTTGGTAGACAATAAATTGGCCAATGCTTATCAGCTAGCACAAATGCTGTCTCAAGCTTTTGGTGATCCACTCTTTGATCTTGACGCGATCAGTTTGGATGTCATTCCAAAAGACTTGGTCGATGAAAAAATCGTGCGTAAGTTTAATGCATTGCCTCTCTTTAAACGTGGGCAGCGCTTATTTGTCGCCTTAAGCGACCCAACCCGTATAGATGCCATTGATGCGATTGCCTTTAACTCTCGCCTCTCTATCGAAACCGTCGTCGTCGAAGAAGATAAGCTAAAAAAACGCATTGAAAATCTTTATGCCGATACCATGCAAAGTTTTGATAGCTTTTCTAGCAGTGACTTACATATAGATTTTGATGATAGTGAAGAAGAGGGCGAAACTGAGCTTAGCGACAGTGTTGATGAAGCCCCTGTCGTAAAATTTGTCAATAAAATGCTGGTCGATGCCATCCGTATGGGTGCCTCAGATTTACATTTTGAGCCGTATGAAAAAACCTTTCGTGTCCGCTTTCGTGTCGACGGTGTCATGCAAAAAATGGCCAACCCACCCGTGCAACTTGCCAGCAAAATCGCAGCGCGGCTAAAAGTAATGTCACAGATGGACATCTCAGAGCGCCGCATACCGCAAGATGGGCGCATCAAGCTTAAAATATCTAAAAATAAAGCCATCGATTTCCGGGTCAACTCATTACCGACCCTGTTTGGTGAAAAGCTTGTGTTGCGTATTTTGGACCCGTCATCCGCTATGCTCGGCATCGAAGCCCTTGGTTATGAGCCTGACCAACAAGAGATGTTTTTGGAAGCTTTGCATAAACCGCAAGGTATGCTGCTGATTACCGGACCGACGGGTTCCGGTAAGACTGTCTCACTCTATACCGGTATCAATATTTTAAACACAGGTGCAACGAATATCTCCACTGCCGAAGATCCAGTCGAGATTAACCTCGAAGGCATTAATCAGGTCAACGTGAACGCTAAGGTTGGTCTGACCTTTGCCAATGCTCTGAAGTCCTTCTTACGTCAAGATCCTGATATCGTCATGGTGGGTGAGATTCGTGACCTTGAAACGGCAGAGATTGCAATTAAAGCCGCGCAAACGGGACACATGGTACTTTCGACTCTCCATACTAACTCAGCACCAGAGACGTTGACCCGCCTACGCAATATGGGTGTGGCTTCCTTTAACATTGCCACGTCAGTAAACTTGGTCATCGCCCAGCGCCTAGCAAGGCGCTTATGTAAAAACTGTAAAAAACCCATTAACGTCCCACGGCAAAGCTTGCTTGAGCTTGGCTTTAATGACACCGATTTAGACAACCCAGGCAATGTGATCTATGAACCGGTAGGCTGTAACGAATGTCGCGAAGGCTATAAAGGCCGCGTAGGTATCTATGAGGTGATGAAAGTCAGCCCTGATATTTCCCGGATTATCATGGAAGACGGCAACGCGATAGATATCAAAGATGCCGCCCTCAAAAATGGTTTTCGAGACTTGCGCCGTTCTGGTATTTTGAAAGTATTGCAAGGCGTGACAAGTATTCAAGAGATGATGCGTGTCACCTCTGAATAATCGTATAGTCGATACTAAATAAAATGGGTACACGACATTATGATGCGTGACTGGCACAAACTTTTCTTGCTTGCTGTGCCTACGCAGACAGAGGCTACGAAAAATTTATACCAGTCACGCTGTCTCTTTTTTATATTGACCTGACTATAAATGCTAAAAGTAGAAATAACGGTGGTAGAAATTTCAGTATCGATAGCTTTTAGATTCAATAGATTGGCTTTTATAAATGAGCAATAATATCCACTCAGATGTACTTAAAAATAAAACAGAGTTATACTGGTTTTTTACGTTAAAATAAAGTATGCCATCTTTGTGTAATAAGTCTGGCATCGTTATACATCTTTGCAATATTTATATTAGACAAATTTTGAGGGTAGTATCATGGCAAAAGCAAAGACCGACATGCTGTTAGACTTTGTCTATGACGGGGTAAATCGACGCGGACAAAAGGTAAAAGGTGAAACGACCAGTCGTAGCTTAGAGCTGGCAAAAGCTACTCTGCGCAAACAAGGCATCACCGTCAAAGGTATTAAGAAAAAACCTAAGCCGCTTTATACCTTTAAAAAACCCATCAAACCTATCGATATTGCCATCTTTGCCCGCCAATTGGCAACCATGATGAAAGCGGGCGTGCCATTGACCCAGTCCTTTGAGATTGTCGCGGACTCCCTTGATAATCCTAGTATGAAAGAGTTGGTTTTAAAAATAAAAGCCGATATCGAAGCTGGCGGGACTTTTGCCTCTGCCCTGCGTAAGCATCCTCGCTATTTTGACGATCTTTTTTGCTCGCTTGTCGATTCTGGTGAGCAATCAGGTGCGCTTGAGACCATGCTAGAACGGGTTGCTACTTATAAAGAAAAAAGTGAGCTACTAAAAGCTAAAATCAAAAAAGCGGTGAAATATCCTATCGCGGTCATCGTTGTCGCCGTTATCGTTACCATGATTTTGCTAATCAAAGTAGTCCCTGTATTCTCAGACTTATTCGAATCTTTTGGCGCAGAGCTGCCTGCTTTTACCCAAATGGTCGTTGGCATGTCAGAGTGGATGCAAGCGTGGTGGTTTGTTTTGATTATTCTCATTGGTGGGGCGATTATTGGTTTTTCAGAAGCCAAAAAACGCTCTAAAAAATTCCGAGACTTTTTAGACCGTGCAGTCTTAAAAATACCAATATTTGGCAACATTGCTTATCAAGCCATTATCGCGCGTTTCGCTCGTACCCTATCTACTACCTTTGCGGCTGGTGTACCTCTTATTGATGCGCTAGATTCGACTGCTGGCGCCACTAATAACGTCGTTTTTTATAATGCCACGCAGCAAATTAAAAATGATGTATCTACTGGGCAACAATTACAATTTTCGATACGCTCTACCAATTTATTCCCAAGTATGGCCATTCAAATGGTCGGTATCGGTGAAGAGTCTGGTAGTTTAGAAGAAATGTTAGACAAAGTAGCGGTCTATTATGAAAACGAAGTCGATAATGCGGTTGATGGCTTGACCAGCTTAATGGAGCCTATGATTATGGCTGTGTTGGGGGTATTGGTCGGTGGCTTAGTGGTTGCGATGTACTTGCCAATTTTCCAAATGGGCTCAGTAGTAGGTTAAAGATGACGGAAAGGACAGCGATTTAATGCAATTTATAGAATTACTACAAAGTAATATGACGGTAGCGTTAGCCGTATTTGGTCTGTTGGGCCTTTGTGTGGGCAGTTTCTTAAATGTGGTGATTCACCGTATGCCGCTGATGATGGTCTATAGCTGGCGTCAAGAATGCAGTGAATTTATGTCTCAGCAAGCAGACATGCCGCAAGAGCATACCATACCATTGACCGATATCGTCGCAGCAGACACCCCTATTACGTTGAGTCGACCAGCGTCACGCTGCCCTCACTGCGCGCACAAAATAAAGTGGTACGAAAACATACCCTTAATAAGCTGGCTAGTGTTACGTGGGCGCTGCTCGAATTGTAAAGCTCCTATCGGCCTGCGTTACCCTGTGGTTGAGCTAGTGACTGCATTGCTGTCAATATTGGTCATCTATCAGTTTGGGGTCAGTGCCGCTGGGTTATCAGCCTTAGTTTTAGTATGGACATTGGTTGCGTTAACCGGTATTGATTTTGATACCCAACTACTACCAGATCGCCTAACCTTTCCTTTAGCGGGCTTAGGATTGGCTGTCAATTCGCAAAGCTGGTTTGTCTCGCCAACTCAGTCTATTTGGGGTTTATTGTTTGGATTTTTATCACTATGGATAGTGGTGAAGGTATTTTTCCTCATCACCAAAAAACACGGTATGGGACAAGGCGACTTTAAGCTACTAGCGGTATTGGGTGCTTGGCTTGGGCCTATGATGTTGCCATTGATTATTTTACTGTCTTCCCTACTCGGCTCAATCGTTGGGATTATCTTGATGAAGAAACAAGGTGAAAGCAAGCCGTTTGCCTTTGGCCCTTACATCGCTATCGCTGGTATTGTTGCTTTATTATATGGCTCAGATATCGTCAACTGGTATCTCGGCATG
Source organism: Psychrobacter sp. Pi2-51 (assembly GCF_904846665.1). Lineage (NCBI taxonomy): Bacteria > Pseudomonadati > Pseudomonadota > Gammaproteobacteria > Moraxellales > Moraxellaceae > Psychrobacter > Psychrobacter sp. Pi2-51. The sequence continues at coordinate 91,120 of NZ_CAJHBP010000002.1, read as the reverse complement.
TATACTTACTAGATTGTCTTAGAAAGTGTTTTGATCGCTCCTCTTAACGTAAACATCAAACCTTAAAATAAGCATCAAAATATTGTCTCAACTTATAACCATCACTGTCATTATATCGAGCAGATAAGTCATTATTATGTCAAAACAAGCATCTTCACCTTATTCTTATGAGCCTCAGACCCCGCAGAAGAAAAGCAAGACCTTAGTCATTGGCTTGACCGGGGGCATCGGTAGTGGTAAGTCTGCTGCCAGTGACTGGTTCGCTGAACAAGGCATTGATATTATTGATGCGGATGTCATTGCTCATCAGGTCGTTGCTAAAGGCAGCTCAACCCTACGCAAAATCCAGAAGAAGTTTGGTAATTGGGTATTGAATGGCAATGGCGAAATGGATCGTGCCGCCGTGCGCACTCATGTATTTGCCCACCCTGAAGCACTCATTGAGCTAGAGGCGATTACCCATCCAGCGATACGTGAAACCGCAAAATTACAGCTGGCCGCCAGTACCTCACCTTATGTGGTGTTGTCAGCGCCACTACTTATTGAAGCGGCGGAGGCGGGTCTGGCTAACTTGTGCCAGCGTATTTTAGTCATGGATGCCGCAGTAGATACTCAGCTGGCCCGTGCCAGCCAACGAGATGAACAAAGCGTACAAAAAATTAAAGCCATTATGGTCAATCAGCTAAGCCGCGAAGAGCGTAATCAACACGCTGATGATGTCGTGCTTAATGATGGTAATTTGTCTGATCTCTACCTAAAATTAGAGCCGCTACATCAGAGCTATCTTACGCTTGCCCAGCAGCTAAAGTACGCTGCCGATTAACCTCATACAGCGCCATGCCCGTGGCAACACTTACATTTAGACTTTGTAAGTTGCCATGTTCATTGCCTGACATCGGAATATAAACCAGCTCATCACAGCTCTCTGTCGTCAGGCGGCGCATGCCCTCTCCTTCTGACCCCATAATCATCGCCGTCTTGCCCGTCAAATCTGCCTCATGTATCGGCTTCGCCTCTGCATTGAGTGCCGTACCGAATACAAAAACACCTGCGTTTTTAATTTGCGATAATGTACGTGCCAAATTGGTGACGCTAATAATAGGCATCATTTCTGCCGCCCCTACCGATACCTTAGCAACCGTAGGCGTAAGGCTAGCCGCATGATGTTTCGGACAAACCACCGCATCAACACCCATCGCGACAGCAGTACGCAAGCACGCACCAAAGTTATGTGCATCAGTGATTTGATCCAAGACCAATAACAAGCACTGTTCGCGGCCGATAATAATATCAAGCAAGCCTTCATCAGCGAAACCTAACGGACGCGCATTTAGCACCACGCCTTGATGCTGCGGACTGCCACACAATTGCGTGAGCTTGTCTTTTTGCGTCGGTTGAATGCTGATGCCATTGTCTGCTGCCTGCGCCATAATCGCTCGGACATGACTGTCACTCTCGCGACCTTGCTGTACAAACAAGCTAAGGCCATCAAGAGGACGGTGTTCGAGTAACGCGTCAATAGCATGAATGCCATAAAAATAAATGGGTTTTGCCATAATAGGACTACCGGTTATAAAGTGGGTATCGCACACTGCGATAGAAAGGGGAAATATGACGATAATTGTAGCAACTAATCAAGGGCTTAAAAAATAATGTTACCAAAAAAAAGAAATAAACCTTATCGCAAGATTTATTTCTTTTTGAGGGCTTAGGCGTTATAAATTGTCTTTTAAAACCTTTAACTTGGGATAGTCTCAACCTTCTAAATGACAGATATACTGCACGATTTCCTCTGTGCGTAAGTTAAAACCACTATTGCCTTCAACGACGAATGATTGTCCCGCACGATAGTAGCTGAATTCTTCATCACCATTTATTTTGACTTCACACTCGCCGCTGATGATCTCAATACGTTCGGAAGTGTTAGTACTAAAGTGATAATGCTCAACCAAGTTGTCGCAAGGTAAGATCACACCTAATGTTTTATGCCGACCATCCTCAAACATAATGGTATGGCTTGAGCAACGACCATCATACGATATCGTGGCTTGGGCGTTGACTGTTACACTGGTAAATTGCGCCGCTGTCATAGTGGCTTCCTTATCAAATAATTATTGCCAAACTAAAAAATAAGTAACGAATTTAATTGCTTACTCTACCTAGGTTGTACTATTCATTTGCGATATGGTAACAACACGTCATGACGCACAATGATTAAAAATCTAGTGGTAAGAGTTTATCATTATGTGAGATTATGCTACCACATTATATCTATAAAGTTTGTTACAGCGGCAATGAAAATTTTATTTGGTTTTTAGGTTAAAGAACGCTTGATGATTCATGCTTAGCTTATCGGCTTGCGCCTATAAGACTGAAGCGTTGAGCGCTATTATTGCTGATGCGCTACTATACTGACACTCTGCTATTACAGTGACTCCTAATTAGGATTATTCTCCCTATTATTGCCGTTACAAAGACCATCATTAAGATAGTAATCACTGATTTATCATAAGCTTAATGGATTTTTACGACAGTCTTTTTAGATTGACTTACAGGATTTAATGGCTTTAAAATTTGTATTTAATTGCATTTAACATCATACTATTTGCCAACCATATTTGTCTCACTAACATTATCAACTGAACGACTTCATTCCTTTATTTATCCTATTTTAGATATGGCCTCTCATGATTTCATGCGAGGTCAATTGTCTGTCATGAGAGGCGTTGATGCTTGTATCATTAACTTTACATCAGTTTGCGTTGATCGCTCAGCATGAGTTGAGTGTGGCTGAAGGCTTTAATGTCATCACTGGTGAAACGGGTGCTGGCAAGTCGCTATTACTGGATGCGCTATCTTTATGTGCAGGCGAACGTGCAGACAGTGCGATGGTCAGACATGGCGCGGCGCACGCTGATATTTATGCCCAGTTTGATGTGGAAAATAACAGCGTTGTCGCCGATTGGTTTGCCAAAAATGACCGACCATTAGAAGAACCAGAAGTATTGATTCGTCGTCAGCTCAGCAATACCGGACGCTCAAAAGCGTGGTTGAATGGCACGCCAGTCAGTTTGGCTGAACTGAAAAACCTCGGTACGTTACTGGTTAATATTCATAGCCAACATGCTCAGCAAGCGCTCCTTAAGCCGCAGTTTGTGGTGCAATGGCTTGATGAGATGGCACAAATCACCCCACTTGCTGTACAAACGACCAGCAGCTATCAAGCTTATCAGCAGCTTAAACGCCGTGCTGATGACATTGCGAGCCGTGAGGCTCAGCGCCAAGACCGTATGCAATTATTGCAGAGTCAATTAGCTGACATTGCGCCGTTATTGGCGGTTGATTATGCAGAAGTCGAAGCGGAGCACGAAGAGCTGTCTAATATCGAAGCCTTGATGATCGAGGCCAGTCATGGCTTGCATCTGCTTGACAATGACACGGATGAGCCAGATGTCATGACCTTGCTCGGGCAGGCGATTAAGCTTTGTGATAACCAAATGAGCGTCAGTCAAACCTTTGAGCAAGCTTCCGAGCAGCTGCATTTAGCGCAGCAGCAAATCACTGAGGTAACAGGCTTACTGTCAGATTATGCTGAACAACAACTGCCCGACCCTGAGCGTTTGCAAACGCTAGACAGTCTTATCAGCTTAGGTCATCGTTTGTCGCGTAAACATAGCTTGCCAGCGAGCGACTTAATCGAGGAAGCCAAAGGTTGGGAGACGCAATTAGAGCAGCTAGAAAATGAGCCAAGCAGCGATGCCATGGCAGTGCAAATTGAACAGGCTTGGAAAGATTACCTTGCACTAGCAACGCAGTTAAATAAAGAGCGCTCAAAAGCTGCGCCCACTGTCAGTAAGCAACTGGTTAAACAGTTACAACCGCTAGCTTTGCCCAATGCGCGCTGCGAGTTTGTCTTTACCAAAAAGACCGAACCTAGCCAATATAATGCGCAAGGTTGCTATGATATTGACCTATTATTTAGCGCCAATGTCGGCATGCCAATGCAACCACTACATAAAATCGCTTCAGGCGGCGAGCTGTCACGAATGGCACTGGTGATGCAGGTATTACAAGCAACCAATGCTGACAATAATGCTGCCAAGCCCATGCTCGTATTTGATGAAGTCGATGTCGGTATCAGTGGCGGCACGGCGCAAGTGGTCGGTGAGCTGCTGCGCGCGCTTGGGCAGACGCAGCAGTTACTGGCCATTACCCACCAAGCACAAGTCGCGGCGCAAGCGCATCAGCATATCTTGGTACAAAAACACCATGACGAGCAAACCGAAAGCGAGCTATTAATACTGACCGATAGCGCGCAAATCGATGAGCTGGCACGTATGTCTGGTGGTGTGATCATCACTGACGTTACCCGCGACCACGCCCGCAGTTTATTAACGGACGTTAAGTAAAGAACCTTGTCGTCATTAGGGCGTGTCATAACCGCTAAATACTTGCTTTGGTTGATTTTCACCTCAGTATCGCCATATAGTGGTGTGTCATCTCTGCTATTTTACCTTTAATACTAGGTTGCATTTGTCTCTATGTCTAAAGCCAATTTGACCCATCATTTCTTAATCGCGGCACCAGAACTGTCAGACCCAAGGTTTGAGCAGGCGCTGATTTATATTTGCCGTCATGATAAACACGGTGCACTTGGTCTGATGGTCAATCGTCCATTAGAGCAGGCACGCGTGGGCAAACTGCTAGAAGATTTAGACATTGAAGTGACGGATGCACAAGTGATGGAAGATGTGGCATTAGAAGGCGGCCCGATGTATCCAGAGGTTGGATTTGTGCTGCATACGGGTCAACCAGAATGGGCATCGTCTTTTGCTATATCAGAGAATGTCTGTATTACTACCAGCCAAGATATCCTCAAGCGTATCGCCGCCGGTCAAGGCGTTGGTCATTATCAGCTGTGCTTGGGTCATGCCAGCTGGGGCAAAAAACAGCTCGATCAAGAGCTTGCTAGTGGCGACTGGCTCGTCTGTCCTGCTGATCTGAATTTATTGTTTGATACGCCATTTGAAGAACGTTGGCAAATCGCCGCTGATAAGATTGGCGTTAACTTTGACTACCTTAGTAGTGATATTGGTCATGCTTAATGATTGGTTATGATGGTTAAATTATCCGTTTAAATAAAACCGTATTTAAATCAAAGCCGCATTCAAATTAAAGCCGTTAAGCCAAATGAATCACGCCCAACAGAAGAATCACGCCCAACAGAAACAGGAAGCGCGCATAATGATTATAGAGTCTGATACTAGCACTGAAATCGAAACTGCTGACACTTCTGTGGTGGAACCAGTTATTAAGCCTCATCTTATTTTGGCGCTCGATTACGGGGTTAAAAAAATGGGGATGGCGCTAGGCAACACCATTACCGAGACTGCGCGTGCCTTTGATATTTTAGCCATGAATAATGGTCAACCGGACTGGGATAATCTGCTAGGTATTATCAAAGTCTGGGGTGTAACAAAAGTGGTGGTGGGGTTGCCGCTTAATATGGATGGTAGCAGCTCAATGCTGTCGAAGCGTGCGCACAAATTTGCCCGTCGCCTAGCGCATCGAGTCATGGAACAGCATCTGCCGGTTGTCGTGAGCCTCTGTGATGAGCGCCTGACCTCAGTAGCGGCGCGTGAGATCGCGTGGGATAACGGTTGGATTAAGCATGAACGCGACCCAATCGATGACATCTCTGCCTGTATTCTGATGTCGACTTACTTTGCTGACCCGAGTAGCAGTATCGCCATCGACGCCATCAAAGCCGATTAAATCAGCGACAAGCCTGCTGTCAAAACAGCGCCAATTTCTGACATATCGTCACTCTACACGGATAAATGCCTGATTATTATGACCACTGTCTCAGACCAATCTCTGCAAAAGAAATCGCAACATGGTTTTGCACCGCTTGCCATCGCCCGTATCAAAGGCGCACAGCGAGCGAATCAAATAGCGATTTATCTTATTTATGCCGCCATTCTCGCCTTTATGGTCTTTGGCACCATTGCCAGTATCAAAGCCTTTCATGACAATCAGCTGCTTTATCAACTTTTCTATAACCTGCCCTATGCCTTGGTTGCGCTCACGATTCCTATTACTATTTATGATGCGCTGGTGATTTATCGTTATCGCTTAAACCAAGCGTCAATGATTGCCATGAGTATTGGCGTCTCGACCATCATATTGGTTGGTGGGTTATTATTCGCTGATACCGCTTGGTTAGGGTTATCCTGCTGGCTAGGTGTGGCGTTTTTATTTAAAGTGAGCTTTAAGCGCTTTTTTAATTTTTTAGAAGTAGAAAAAGACACTGAAATCGCTGAAGAAGCGTAAAGCATACTTATAAATGCCGCAAAAAACTTTCACCTTATATTATCGATTTAAATGACTACTATGAGCACTTTTACCACGCAAACGACGATTAATCATCATTTAGATACTCAAGGGCTGATCTGCCCTGAGCCAGTCATGATGCTGCATCGAACCATCCGTAACGCTGATGCTGGCGAGGTGATTGAAATACTCGCTACCGACCCAGCCACCACTCGTGACATTCCTAATTTCTGCCGTCATTTGGGGCATGAGCTTGTCCAGCAAGAAACGCTGGCTGAAAATGTAGACCTAAGTATCGATCCCGATGAAATAACGGTCGCTGGCGATGAGAATGCGCCAATCAGCGCCACGCTTTATCGTTATTTGGTTAAGAAAAAGAATATTTGAACGCATTCAATTAGCTCTATATAGCATCAAGATATCTTTGCTTTATACCAAACGTACCATTCACAAATTAAAGGTAGATAACGTGTTACCAACCGAAAAACAATATGTGCAGTGGCTCGAAAACAAAGACGGAAACGACACTTTCCATAATGCCCGCTGGTTATCGGAAAGCAATCATCTACCGCCTGCGCGTATTGTATTGGTCGATGACAAAACGACCGCAGATGAGGCCTACCGCTTGGCTTGCGAAGGCACGTCACTGCTGTGGCGTGGTGACTTTCATAATGCCAAGCAATTACTACAAGCCCTCGCTCGGCGCATCGAGCGTACCAATGAGCGCTCCGAGCAGCGCAAAATAAAGAAAGCAGCTAAGTCTACAGCAGAATCTGATTCAGCCAGCTCTAAAGAAATCCCTAACCTATTTCATCAGCAGCGCCAAATCCAAGCTCAACGCTCGCGCATATTAAGCCGTTTGCTACTAGAGCTTGATGCCAATTATGTCAGCCAGCTACGCCGCGCCCCTGATGTCAGTGCGGCCTGCACAGCAGCTTTTGGCCAGTTGGATAAAACGATAGACGAATCATGCGTGCTATCATTTCGTGATTTGCAAGGGGCGCTTGGTGCAGCGCAGTGGCGCGAAAAAGGCGTCCCAATTGAAAGCCTAGGTCTATCGATATTCCCGCATTATGGTGTCTTTGCGCCAACACGGCATGAGTATGTACCGCTACTGCTTGATGCACCACTGCCAAAAATTCATGAGGTTGCTTATGATATCGGTACTGGCACTGGTTTACTCGCCGTTATCTTAGCGCAGCGTGGTGTTCCGCAAGTAATAGCAACGGATTTGAATCCACGTGCTTTGGCTTGTGCCAGTGAAAACTTTACACGCCTACAATTGGCTAACGTACAGTTGCAGCAAGCAGATTTGTATCCGACTGATGCGCCACTCGCCAATCTGATTGTCTGTAATCCACCTTGGTTACCTGCTAAGCCAAGCTCGCCTTTAGAGTACGCCGTCTATGATGCCAATAGCGCGATGCTGCGTGGATTTTTGCAGGGCGCGAAAACTCATTTAGCTAAGCGAGGAGAAGTCTGGTTGATTCTGTCGGATTTGGCGGAACATCTACAGCTACGTACTCGTGATGAGCTATTGGGTTGGTTTGCAGATAGCGGTTTGAAAGTAAAATATCGTCTCGATACCACACCTAAGCATGGTCGCAGCCAAGATGATACTGATCCTCTATATGCAGCGCGTAGTGCGGAAATCACTTCTTTATGGTGCTTAGAACCTGCCTAATATTTAATAATTGAGTATTATTTTATGAGCCATCACTTATGAGTCGCGACCGTGCCGTGCAACAGCGCCAACCCAAGGCGCTGGCAGTAGACGACGAACCAACTTATATCACTGAGTTTCGTCAAGCGATGCTGGCGCGTGGTTTAGCAACACGTACGCGTAATGCTTATGTGCGCGATTTGCGCTCTTGCGAGTTGACCAATCCTATCGCCCTGACCCGCTGGCAGCCTGATGACGTGCTGCACTGCTTATCAACCCTTACCCAAGATGGCAAAACCCCACGTACCCAAGCACGCATGCTCTCAAGCTTGCGTCAGTTTTATCTATGGATGATTGCCAGTAATCTACGCGAAGACAATCCTTGCGAGCGTATCAAAAGCCCTAAACTTGGGCGTCCACTACCAAAGGACTTAAGCGAGGGCGATGTTGATAATCTACTCGCTGCACCCGATACCAGCACCGCGCTGGGACTGCGTGATAAAGCCATGCTAGAAGTGCTATACGCCTGTGGTCTACGTGTCAGCGAGTTGATTAATCTGTCACTAGAGCAAGTGAATCTAAACGCTGGCTGGCTACAAATCACAGGGAAAGGCAATAAAACGCGACTGGTACCATTAGGTGAATATGCCAGTGATGCGCTAGAAGATTATCTGACGCATGCTCGTGGTGATTTGATTGCGCATTTGAAATCTGGCAATTGCCAAGCAGTATTTTTGACTGCGCAAGGTGGCTACATGACGCGGCAGAACTTTTGGTATTTGCTTAAAAAGTACGCCAAAGTTGCCAGTATCGACAAAGAGCTATCACCGCATACGCTACGTCATGCCTTTGCCACGCATCTACTCAATCATGGCGCGGACTTACGTAGCGTGCAGCTATTGCTTGGGCATAGTGATTTATCAACGACGCAGATTTATACCCATGTGGCAACGGCGAGATTGCAGAAGTTGCATGCTGAGCATCATCCGCGCGGTTAAAGTCGAAATTAAAGATTTATTGATGATTGTAAAAGGAATATAACGTGTTGCAAGCTCAGCCATCTACTCTGCCTACCCTAACAAAAGGGCAAAATTCTGCACTCAAAAACCTGACCATCATGGGTTATCTAGAAGGTACTTCTTTTTTATTATTGCTTGGTATCGCCATGCCACTAAAATACATGCTGGGTATTCCTGAAGCGGTAAAATATGTCGGTATGGCGCATGGGGCATTGTTTATTGCCTATATCTTGGTGCTGCTGATTGCAACTAGCAAAATAAAAATGCCGCTGTGGGCAATGCCTGCAGGTGTGCTCGGCTCATTTTTACCATTTGGGCCGTTTATATTTGATCATTTATTAAAGAAGCGTTTGCGAGAGTAAGGTTGATATCATTATTTTGTAAAATTGGAATCATCAAATAATATTCCTAAGTCTTTAAGCCTAATCTCAACTGCTTTTTTTGACACGTTAAAATATCTAGAGAGTCCTACTAGTACGTTGTTTACCATAATTTTGTTGTATTCCTGCTTATCATTGTATAAAAATACTTTCCCCCTAGGTTTTAGACCTAATCTGGTATAAATCTCCAGAAAATGCTCTAAGAAAGACGTTTTAGGCATTAGAATACAAGATGCCAAATAGTTCGCTTGAAACTCTAACTTGCTAATAAATTCGCTTTTGTTTTCACCTTCTCCATTCAGGTCTTCAGTCAACAAGACATCTTTCATCAAATATCTACCATGATCTAACAGGATATGAGAAAGCTCATGCGCTAACGTAAATCTATCTCTATGTAAGTTGTCATCGCTCTGTTTATACAAATAAATTTCTTGTTGAATAAAATCTATTTTCCCAAGTAATTGGTGGTTGTGATCTGTTGCATCTTTAAGAATTGTTATATGAGACAAGGCATCAAGTAGGAGTATTTCATCTAAATTGACTAAACCGTCTGAATAATTAATTTCCATCAATAGGCTTCCGGCTAAATCTTCTAATCCTTCTTTAGGAATGAAAGCTACCTTTTGATTAGAGTTATTAAATGGTTGCCCCATCAAGAATTTTATATAGTCTTCTATTCCAAAGAACCATTGGTTTTGTGCGTACATCATATAAGATAGATTACTTGATTTCGGGAGTTCTCCTTTAACAAAAATACTTTCCATATCGTATTTACTATCAAAATCCTGATATCTATATTTACGATTTAGTATATGCGTCAGTTTTCTTTCACTGTTTAACTTTACGAGTCCTACACCTCTATTTTTTGCTTTATTGAAAGCTCCTTCAGCAAGATTGGAGCTAATCGCCATTATTGGACGTATTTTATAAGTCAGCTCGCCTTCTGAAATATCTCGAATATCATCTAGAAATTTTCCTAGTTGGTCTACACCTACCGCACCTTTATAGTCTTTACATTCGATTAGTAATAAATTGGACATGTTAGGAAGCCCGACGTCTTGATATACCTCTATGGCAATATCAAACTCAATATCTTTTTCTCTATATCTTGAGTAATACCTTTTCTTCCTGAATGCTTTGATATGAGCATTGGGATTTATTATAGTTTTATTATCTTTAATCTCTTTTAAAAATAGTTCATATATCACCTCCTCAAAATCATCGCCTTTTTTTGTAGTATTCATACTTATCCTTGAGACCTTTTATATTCATTCTATAGTAAACCAAATATAGCTCCAATAGACAGATAGACAACGGAAGGTAGCGATAGCAAAAGCATGTGTAGGCTAGGCTTTTAGCATACATATCAATTGTAGGGTGCGCCTCGCGCACCGATGGTAGATATTATCTTGATTAAGAGACGCAAGTTATACCCTACTCTTATACAAACCTCGCTATAATTTCATCAATCCATAGCTGCAAACCCGCCCTTTTCTCGTTACAATACGCATATGATGTGCACGCTGCATAACTGAGCAACGCACCGCCTTTTACCTATCCATTATTCGAGAATCCTATGAGCCATAGACCCCCTGCTGACCTGTTGAAAAGTGCCCAACATTGGCGCGAAGACATTAACTTTCGCCAAGATGTACTAGGCAAGCCGTTTGATTTTTCGACCACGTGGGGTATTTTTTCACCGCAAAAGCTCGATGATGGTAGCTTGATGCTGCTTGATTATGTGGATTTTCAAGCAGATGATGATTCGATTGATTTGGGCTGTGGCTATGGCGTACTCGGTATGACGGCAGCGCGTGAATGTCCAAATGGTCTGCATACATTGATTGATAAAGACTTTATGGCCGTAGAATATGCGCGCCTGAATTGTGAGAAAAACGGTCTGAAAAATGTCGATGTACATTTATCAAACGGCTTTAACCATGTGGCAAAAGACAAAGACTTTAGCCTTGTGATGTCGAACTTGCCAGCCAAAGTGGGCAAAGAGCAGCATTATTTGTACTTCCTCGATGCATATGCCCGTATGCGTAAAGGCGGCCGCTTTTATGTGGTGACAATCAATGGTTTGCGCCAATTTGTGAAACGCTCGTTTACCGAAGTCTTTGGCAATAGCGACAAGGTCAAGCAAGGCAAAACCTATACCATTACGATGGCGACCAAAGACTAGATTTTTGAACATGACACAAATAAGAAGCCCGCTAAAACGATATGTTTTAGCGGACTTCTTTATGGCAAATGATATCTCGCTACATCTGTCGCTTAAGCAAATATCCACCCAATATCGCACTGGCAATGATCGGTAGTAGCACCATCAATAATGGCGAAAATCCAGTCGCCAATGAAACAAAGCCAACCAAGTCTTGCACATAACTAAACAGCAAGCCAAACAATAATGCCACCACGATACGCAAGCCCAAGCTATGCGTCCGCAGTGAGCCAAAGACGAATGAGCAAGCAACGATCACCAACGACAATATCGATAATGGTGATAGCAATTTTTGCCAAAAAGCCAGCTCATGACTCAAAGAGCGTTGACCTTGTTGGCGCATAAACTGACGATGCTCGTACAACTGGGTCAATGACAGATCTTCGGCTTTGCGGGTGAGCAAATATACTGATTCAGGCGCAAAGGGTAGGCTTAAGGTATCTGACGGCGAAATCGCTTGGCTACTCTCAAAGCCTTGATTAATCATCAGCTTGGTCATGTTATTCAACGCCCACTCGTAACGATACTGCTCGCTCGGCTCGCTACTGACCGTATCCAGAGGTTCGCGACCGATATACTGCCCGCCCTCAGCGTGAACAGCCGTTTGTAGATTGCCATTATTGTCTAAATGCCAACGTTTGACCTCGCCGATATTGCCTTGCACATCGGCATAATCGATATACAAAATATCGCTACCATCCGGCTTGGTACGACCAGCTTTTGTATTCTCAAAACGTGGTTGCACTGTCCAATAACCGCGCACCGATGTGACCAACGAGGTACTGTCTTCATCGTTAATCTCTTTTGCCAATTGATTAGAGTGCGGCAGAATAAACTGATTGATGAGCAAGGCGAGCAGTACAAAAATCAAAGCGGGCTGTAATACCCAGCCAACGATGCGATAGACGCTAACGCCAGCGGCGCGCATGACGACCAACTCGCTTTTATTGGCGAGTAAACCCAAGCCGACCACTGCACCGAGCAATGCACCCGTCGGGATAAACTGCTCTAAAAAATAAGGCGATCGATAAAAGATATATTTAATCGCCTCACCCATCGTATAGCTATCATCTAACGAATCCAGCTCAGACAAATAAGAAAATACCAGTTGTAATGCCCACAGACCTATAACCGCTCCGACGATTGCTAGCAAAGCATTCAGTTTGACGTAACGGCTAAGGACTTTTAGATTGGCAGGTTTTTTGGCAAACTTAGCATTCACGTTTTGCGAGTCAGAATTGGGAGATTTAGAGAATAAAGCACTCATGAGGACTGCCCTCCTTGTGAGCCACTGCTTTGATGATCGGCAACTGTTAGAGACCCATTCTCTGGTTTGCGAAAGCGCAATCGGTGCTGCAAACGGCTACCCCAATTCATATAAAGTGCCAATACCATAAATCCTAGAATCAGCCAAGCATACGCCCAAACGCTCACACTACCTTTGCTCACAGCGTTTTTGAGTGAAATGATACCCAGCGCACAGCTGACAAACAATAGAATCGAAGGAAATAGGCGTAACCAACGACCTTGGCGCGGACGTACTTGCGCCAGTGGTACAGCGAGCATCGGTGCAATAATCATCAACCACGGCAAAGCAAAACGGTAGCCAAGCTCACCCTGTGCCGCACGCAGCGCATTCTCACCACCGAACTGAGCACTGCCAGTGGCTGCTTGCCATAACGGTCCGATTGCTTGGGTTTCGATATTGTCTTCGGTGATCACATCTTGTGAGGATTCCGTCAAGGTAATGCGATAGCGATCAAAGCCGACTTGATTATACTTGAGACTGCCCGCGCCGACCTCGTAACGACGCCCTTGAAATAAATCCAATTGGGTCACGCCCTTGTCACCTGTCTGTACTTGCTCAGCTCTTTTGGCCAAAGTAATGGTGTCTTTACTAATGTTTTTATCGCCCTTGCTTATCAGCGCTTGCGGTACATCTGGAATTGCTAATTGTTCTGCGGTTTCAGGATCAATCGTATTATCGACATCCATGGCAGCCGCTTTGGCGTCGCTACCTTTAGCTTTTGGCTCAGACTGGATGAGTATCACATCTTGTAGCTGTTTTTTGTCGTCGCTAAGGCTACCAACATAAAGATGATAATTGCCACTACTGATAAACTCATTGGGGCGAATCAAATCAAAGGCACTGGTAAAGGCTTGCTGCTGCCAAATAGCCTCAGATGAGCGTACGCCCCACGGCTTGCCGACGACTGATAATGCAGCCTCGCCAACGAACAAAGCCAGTATCAAGGGAGTCATCAGCCGAGCCAGCTTGCCGCGTGAGACACCACTGGCATTGATAACCGCCATCTCTTGATCGACATATAAGCGCCCAAACACCAGCATTAAAGCAATAAAAAAAGCCAAGGGCAAAATCAGCTCTAAAAAATACGGCAAGTTATAACCAATGATGGTAAATAATAAGCTGATATCTAGATTGCCTTCTGCGGCAATGCCAAAGTAACGTATCAGACGGCCACCAAGCATCATAACCACCAAAAACCCCAATACCAAAGCGGTGGTTGAGGCAACTTGTTGGGTCATGTAGCGGCGTAATATCACAATAGGTACTCTTTAACAGTGGATATGTGGACGGTGTATCGCGTGCTGACTGACAGAGGCAAGCGCAATAGTATGGTGTTACCAGCGTAATGCTACTCAAATGCCTAGACAGACAAACACTTAAATAGATATCAACGTAAAGGTGCCACTTATAAGTCAAATGATATAAAGATAAGCGATAAACGTAACCGCTAATGCTAGCATATTTTGATAAAAAATGACTGTGAAATGTGTGCTAAAAAATCACCCAAGCCTTGCTGATGACGCATGATTCAGCATGAATAAACACTGGTAGACGTTATCAGTAGTCAATAAATCGCATAAATGATAAAACATGACTGGCTGCGGTATTGCGTCAATTTAATTAGCCAGTGTTTTTACTTTTAGAAAGGTTTGTTTGTCATTCGTATCAAGTCACAAATATGAGTAGCATTAATTGCTAGACTGATTGATTGTCAATACTCATCTCTACCAATAATTATTGGAGCATAAATAAAATGTCTAATCCCTCTACCCTACTTGAGCTGGCTGGTGGCGAATTTGATACCCTTGATTGGTCAAACTGCGCTGTCGTCTTTATTGATTATCAAAACGAATATGTCGATGGCGCCATGCCATTAGGTCAAGCAGGCAGCAAAGCCACTGCAAACGCGCGCCTATTGCTTGATAAAGCCCGTAAACAAGACGTTCCTATCTTTCATATCGCTCATCATGGCGAAGATAATGGCAATGTTTTTGACCCATTGTCTGCTAACGTTGCTATTGTGGACGAGCTAAAACCAATGGATGGCGAAAAAATAATCACCAAAAAGCATCCTAATGCCTTTCATGACACTCAGCTTCAAGCACTTATCTCAGCGACCGGAAAAAAACAGATTATTTTTGCAGGCTTTATGAGTCATATGTGTGTCAGCTCTAGCGTCAGAGCAGCGTTTGATTTAGGCTTTGATAATTTTGTTTGCCATGATGCCTGTGCCACTCGCGCACTTCCTAGTGCTAAAAGAGAAGGCATCAGCGCTGAAGTGATGCACGATACTGCCATGGCGGCCTTGCAAGATAGATTTGCGGCTTTGGTTGCGACTGACGACTTGGTTAATAATTAATGTAATTATTACTGTGCGTAATCGTCATACATTCGATAGTATGGCGGCCGCCTACTTTTAGCTTGTTTTCAGCTCGTTTTCAGCCACTAGCAGACCCGTCGTAGAACGTCCCATACGCCTTAGCAAGATAGCGCAGCAAATTTAAACGAAAACATTACCTAACCCTTGCCGACTGCGCAGCGATTCGCTGATATGCTACACTACAATAATAAGCAATTTAAAAAATAGTGAGACGACATAAGAGTAGTAAAATGCTGATATTGTCTTCATCACTGATTTGCACTTCTAAATTTATAACTCTAATAAGGATAACTATATGAATATTAAATTATCTCAGCACCTGCCAAAAACTCATACTCAAAAAATTCTAAAAAAAGAAGCCAAAAATAAAGACGAGGCCTGCCTAGTCGTCCTAATCGATGACAAAAAAAACATCCTTGCTGAATCGGTGTTGGCAGACTATAGCACCCGTATCGAACAATTGATCGAAGTCTCGCACTTCAACGGTAAAGCTGGCGAAACGGTAGTTGATTATGCGCTAGCGGGTGATAAAAAAACCACTAAGCAAAACCCTATCCAGCTATTATTGGTCGGTGTTGGCAACGTTGATAAGCTCAACAATACAGTCTTGCAAAAAATCACTCAAACCATTTATAGCAGCACACAGAAACGGGTATCCTCTATTACCGTTGCGTTAGGCGACACGCTTGAAGAAAACCAATTTGGTCAGTTTGCCCTCAATCTGTTGGCCGCTACCTATCGTTTTGACAAATACAAATCTGAGCAAAGCACGCCTGCGCTAACTGATATTTATCTACTAGCTGACGAATCACTACAGCCAGCATTAGAATTCGCAGAGTCAGTATTCGCTGGTCAAAGCTTGACTCGCGATGTAGCCAATGAACCAGGTAACATCTGCTTCCCAGCTTACATGGCAGAACAAGCACAAGAGCTAGCAGCAACCTACCCTGACCTATTAACAGTCACGGTACTGGGTGAAGATGAGATGTCAGCGCTGGGCATGAATTGCTTCTTAGCAGTCGCGCAAGGCTCTACCAAAGAAGGTAAGCTGGTACTCATGGAGTATCGCGGTAAGTCAAACTTTAGCGCCGACGCTGGTAAATCCACGACTAGCAGTGCCAAAGTTAGTGGCGGCCTAAAAGCCTTGACTGATAAACTACCCACCAAGGCTGCTAACAAAAAAGCCTCTAGAAAGAACGATGACACTGTGCAAGCAGCAAATGATGACGCGCCTATCGTATTAGTCGGTAAAGGCGTCACGTTTGACTCAGGTGGTATCTCAATCAAGCCCGGTGCGGCGATGGATGAGATGAAATTTGATATGGGTGGTTCAGCGTCTGTACTTGGTACGATAAAAGCTTTATGTGAAGCGCGTCTACCGATCAACGTCGTTGGTGCTCTCGCTTGTGCAGAAAACATGCCATCAGGTGATGCCACGCGCCCAGGCGATATTGTAAAAGCCATGAATGGCAAATCCGTTGAAATCTTAAATACCGATGCGGAAGGTCGCTTAGTATTGGCAGATACTTTATGCTACGTACAGCGTTATCAACCAAAAACTATCATCGATGTCGCCACATTGACCGGCGCTTGCGTAGTTGCACTGGGTCATGTCCGCTCGGCTGTCTTTAGTAATGATGAAGATGTCTTATTTGATTTAGAAAATGCCAGCAACCTATCTGGCGATCTCATCTGGCATATGCCGTTGGATGACGAATATCAAGCACAGATCGACTCGCCTATCGCTGATATGCAAAACATCGGCGGTAAAGGTGCAGGTGCCGTCACTGCTGCTTGCTTCTTGTCGCGCTTCGTCGAAGAAGGTCAAGCATGGGCGCATTTAGACATCGCTGGCACGGCATGGAACTCAGGCAAAGATAAAGCCGCGACTGGTCGCCCTGTACCGCTATTTATGCAATACTTAAAAAACAGCGCTAATATGGTCTAATCCGTTGATGAACAACCAACTTATGAAAACTACTTTATGAAAACCAGTTTATGAAAGTTAGCTTTTATGTATTAAGCGACAGTAAAGCCCAAGATTTCTTGGGCTTTATTTGTCAGTTGACCCAAACGGCACTCAATAAAAGCAGCCAATCGCTGCTCATTCTTGTGGGTGATGACGCAGAATTATCATCGACGCTTGATGAGGCGCTATGGGCACAAGAAGCGACAAGTTTTATACCGCATCAACGCCTTTTAGCCAACAATACTGAAGGCAATGATCCTGATGTTGCTACTAACAAACGATTAGCGCCTGTATTGCTGGGTGCTTATATGCCAGCAGATTTCGACGGTATCGTTATTAATACAACAGCACAGCCCGTCAATGCTTTTATGCAAGCAACCAGCAATGCCCAACCTACCCGTATTCTTGAACTGATTAAACCTGACCCAACGAGTGTTCAAGAAGGTCGGAACAAGTATAAGGCTTATCAACAACTAGGCTATGAGCTGACGCATTTTAAAGTTTAATCTCTAACATCCCTCTCTTTTTAACCCTAAAAAACACTTCCATCTTTCTCATACGATGCTTTTTCTTAGCTCTATACGCCCTCCTATATGCTTAGGCAGGTATGGGTTAGAGGTAGGCGCTTGTCTTAAAAAATGCTACCATCCTTCGATTGGTTTTCCGTTTTTATTATAAATGTCTTATTTACAGTCGAATTATTTCAAAATGGCGACCAAGCAACCGAGCGTACAATGCGTATTTTAAGCAAGGTTAATGCGGTCATCATTTATAAATAATTTGGAGTATTGACTAAATCGAGGATGTATAGATGCGTTCACTAATTGCGATGTACCAGCGTATAGGGCTGGTGCCGCTCATTATTATTGGTTTGATATTAGGCGTACTGATTGGTTGGCTAGCACCAGATACTGGTATAGCACTAGGCTTATTAGGGACGCTATTTGTGGGTGCACTAAAAGCGGTTGCGCCGATACTGGTATTTACTTTAGTCATCGCTGCAATTAGTCAGCATCGTAGCGGCAATGAAGTCTTCGTTAAGCCCGTGCTCATTATGTATATGTTCGGCACTTTTTTGGCCGCCCTGACTGCGGTGGGCGCAAGCTTCTTATTCCCGACCGAGCTGACGTTGGTGAACGCTACTATCGAGCAAGTACCACCAGCGAACTTAAAAGAAGTGTTGACCAATCTGCTGATGAATTTGGTGGCCAATCCTATCAGCGCCATTGCTGAAGCCAACTATATTGGTATCTTGGCATGGGCAATCATCATTGGCTTTGCGCTACGTCAAGCCAGCGATACGGCTCGTACTGTCGTCGGTGATTTCGCGGATGCCATCTCACAAGTGGTGAAATGGGTCATTGCCTTAGCGCCTTTTGGTATCTTAGGCTTGGTTGCCAATACCGTCGCGGAGACAGGCTTTGGCGCGTTGGCTGGTTATGCGCGTATTTTGATGGTGCTCGTCGGTTGTATGCTATTTATCGCCTTGGTCGCCAACCCTATTATTGTGCTTATTAAGACCGGTAAAAACCCTTATCCACTAGTATTCACTTGCCTGCGTGAGTCAGGAATTACGGCTTTCTTTACGCGTAGTTCGGCTGCCAACATTCCCGTCAACATGAACCTTGCACGTAAGCTTGGGCTGCACGAAGATACGTATTCAGTGACGATTCCACTGGGTGCGACCATTAATATGGCAGGCGCGGCGATTACGATCAACGTCTTAACACTTGCAGCGGCGCATACCTTAGGTATCGAAGTAACGTTTGCTTCAGCGCTTCTGCTAAGTTTGGTGGCAACGATTAGTGCTTGCGGTGCGTCTGGTGTCGCTGGTGGTTCGTTACTACTGATTCCATTGGCGGCGAGCTTGTTTAGTATTCCAAACGAAATCGCCATGCAAGTAGTGGCAATTGGCTTTATCATCGGAGTGATACAAGACTCGGCAGAAACAGCACTGAACTCATCGACTGACGTACTATTTACAGCAGCAGCTGATCCAACGTATTCTCGTTAAGCTTTAGCCCGTTATTCATTCTGGCAATAAAAAAGGGTCTGATAAGGCCCTTTTTTGTTGTCTGATCTTTACTGCTAATGCGGCTGCTTTGAGTGTTCAATATCCACTTCAATCACTGGTGCTTGCATATCTAGCTGATGTTTTAATTGGCGGAGTTGCTCCACCTCACCTAATAGCTCTAGTATCAAACCAATTGCTGGCACGCTGGCTTCGAAATCACGACTCAAACGCGATGCGCGGCGTACAATCGTTAGCTGATAGCCAGTAAACTGCTGGCGTTCTGGCACATCATATTCGATGATATTTTCTTCAATCAATTCGATAACCCATTGGCGCTCTTGGCCACAGGCCGATACTAGCTCATCTAAGCTCATGATAATATCGGTAAATTCAGGCGAGTGTTTCATAGCGATTATCCTCGTTTGCTCTTTATTTTATTGTTATCGTATGGTCTTTATCTCTGCTTCGATTTAAGTATTTCTTGGCGGTCATTAACGACTGATATTGGTATCAGAAAAAGCTTGTTTCAGCTGCTCATAAGCTTGGGTAGCGGTTTCGGTACTGATATCAGGGTTGACGATGTTTAAAGTTAAATACAAATCGCCCGCTTGCTTGGCAGGGATGCCCTTGCTTTTTAAGCGCAAATTGCTACCGGATTTGCTGTTTTTAGGAATCGTCACACCAAGCATACCTGCTGGTGTTGTAAGGTTAACTTTTTCACCCAACGCGGCTTCCCATGGGGCGATGTTGACGGTTTGATAAACATCAACACCTTCGATACGAATATTGTCTGCATGACGGATTTTCACTTTTAAAAATAAATCACCGTTTTTACCATTACCGCCGCCAGCCGCACCTTGACCTGTCAAACGAATTTGTTTGCCATCAGTGATGCCTTTAGGGATTTTAATCTTGAGGGTTTTATTTTCGTAATCGACACTGCCATTAGGCTGACGAACCGGAACGTTTAATTTAATACTGTAGTCGTCACCGCTATACACCGAAGACAAATCAACGGTAATCTCTGCATGTTGGTCTTGACCCTTGCTATCTTGTGTCCCAAAACCGCCACCAAATTGGTCAAAGCCACCATTTTGAGAGCGACCACCTGCCTGCCCATTCGTTGAGCCACGTGCACCGCGACCAAATGCAGAAAAGATATCATCGAAGCGAAAGCTACCATCGCCAAACGCTTCACCTTCACCAAACTGGTCTTTGATGTCTTCCCAGCGGAAACCACCTTGCCCGCCGCCCGCTGATTGACCACCAAAACCACTAGCGCCACCTTGACCAGCAAACGGATTGTTTAGCATCGCATCGTATTCAGCGCGCTTGTCTTTATCGCGGATGGTTTCATAAGCGTTATTAATCACAGCAATCTTATTGTCAGCGTCTGGATCGTCACTGACATCAGGATGGAATTGACGGACAAGCTTACGGTATTTTTTCTTGATATCGGCGTCTGAGGCGTCTTTTTTGACCCCTAAAATGTCATAGTAATTTTTCTCTGCCATATTGTTTTTCCTTATCGTATTTATTTCTAATAAATTCAGTTAATACATAATATGGGGATAATGAATGAATATTTAATTTTTCGCCTGCGTCATTATATTGGGGTCTGTTGAAATTCTCGCCAAAAAAATCATGGCGGCAGCGACTAAAACCATCGCAACTTGTTCAACATACCACTTTTGAGATGAAGATACGCCCTAGAATAATATCCCAGTTGATACGCTTTACAAAAATGTAAGAATCTAGCAATTTTTATTTACATCAACTTATGCTCATTTTTTATTAAAAACACAACAGCGCTAAATTATTTCAGTAAATTGATTAAAGATTCAGCCACAGCCGCTATTTTATAAGGGCTAACTACTATAAAAACGTTGCTTAAATCACTGCTAACATCGTCTACAACACAATAGTTTTTCTTTGGATTTCGTGCTTTATTTTGGACTCTAACGGTCCATTTTCTTAATTTTCGATATGTGAATATGTGACCTCTAGCGTTCTTTTACAGAACGGTAAGGATATGACAAGCTATGTATTGTAAAATGAATATAATGTTTATACTCATAGGGAGTATGAATAATATAGGCAAGCTTATCTGTCTATTTTATAAATCGTTTAAAGGTATTAAATGTCTTATTTCATCAAGTCTTTAGTTATCACTTTATCACTACTGCTGACTACCACCGTTTTTGCCGGTAACACCAGCTATTATGGTAATAAGTTTCATGGTAAGCGCACAGCCAGTGGCAGTATCTTCAACATGAACTCCTTGACTGCGGCGCACAGAACGTTGCCATTCGGTACGAAGGTACAAGTGACCAATAGAAAGACAAAGCAGAGCGTGATAGTAAAAATTACGGATAGAGGACCTTTCATCCGAGGACGCATTCTTGATTTATCTAAAGCAGCTGCTGGTAAGATAGACTGTCAACTTTGTACGACCAGTATGAAGATACTCTCTTATGGTGATGGTAGATACCGTAAGGAATAATGTAATGAAAAAGGGAGAGCTAACGCTCTCCCTTTTTTATGTCTGATTTTATCAATTAGCGACCATACAATAAGCCGTTAATTGTGCTAACCGTATTGCTTAACGAGCATTTGCTTCCATTTCCTCTAGCGTGGTCATCGCTAGCAATAGCTTTTCTTCATGGTCGCTGTGCTGCTGCTGTAGCGCGGTTTGCTCATTGAGCAACACTAACAAATCAGACTTTCGGCTGTCTTCATAGAGATCCGTGTTGGCCAATTTTTCTTCTAGAGCAATTAATTGCGCATCAATTTTAGCCAGTGCTTTCTCTGTATTTTCAATTTCACGGCGAATTGGTGCGGTCAACTTACGTTGTTCGGCGGCCAGTTTACGCTGCTCTTCTTTACTAAGCGTAGGCTCAGCGGCTTTGTTTTTTGAGGGTGCATTAGACGCTTTATTGCTGATTTGACTATTATCTGTTTCACGTGAAACAAACTTCTTGCTCTCTTTTTTACTTTTTTTCTTGCCAGTGTTTTTATCTGGTGCATTCTCTTGTTTACGCTTTTCTGCCAGCCACTTGCCATAGTCGCTGATGTCACCATCAAACTCTTCGATAATGCCATCATGTACCAAGAACAGATCATCACAGACGTTCGCAATTAATTCGCGATCATGCGAAACCAGTACCACTGCCCCTTCAAAGCCCTGTAGCGCGATGGTCAACGCTTGGCGCATTTGTAAGTCTAAATGGTTGGTTGGCTCATCAAGGACGAGGACGTTCGGACGTTGCCAAACAATTAATGCTAGCGTCAAACGCGCACGCTCACCACCAGAGAATAATTCACTTGGGGTATCAATGCGCTCTCCACGGAAGTCAAAGCTACCCAAAAACGAACGTAGCATCGCATCAGACGTTTTGCCTGCTAGACGACGCAGCATTTCTATTGGGGTTGCCTTTGCATCAAGAATATCCATTTGATGCTGGTTAAAATAGCCAAGTTTAAGGGTATCAGAGACACGATACGTCCCTGTTAATACGCCAAGCTCGCCGACCAATGCCTTGATAAGTGTTGATTTACCTGCGCCATTCATGCCTAGCAAGCCGAGACGTGTATCCGGCGTCACCTGCACATTGGCATTATGCAGCAGTGGTACGTCGCTATAGCCAATATCTGCTTTAGTCAGCTCAATCAGCGGTGAGCTCATATTTGCTGGCTCATAAAAGCGGAACGAGAACGGGTTGTCCGCCATCATTGGTGACAGCTCAGCCATACGCTCAAGTTGCTTGATACGGCTTTGGGCTTGCTTGGCTTTACTGGCTTTGGCACGGAAACGACGAATAAAGTCATCCAAATGTGCCTTAGTCGCTTCTTGTTTTTCAAATGCTTGCTGCTGCTGCGCCATACGCTCATGACGAGTACGAATAAACTGCTGATAATTACCCGTATAAAGGGTGATTTTTTGTTGTTCCACATGAAGAATATGACCAACCGTCGCATCCAAAAATGCTTGGTCATGCGAGATGACGATCACTAGACCAGTAAACGCATTGATCCACGTTTCTAGCCAAAGGATCGCATCCAAATCCAAATGGTTGGTTGGCTCATCGAGTAACATAAGATCAGCACGGCTCATCAGGGTTTTGGCAAGGTTCAAACGCATACGCCAGCCGCCCGAAAACCCTTCTACCGGTAGCTCATGCTGGCTCGTATTAAAGCCAAGACCTGCCATGATTTGCGCGGCTTTGGTCGGTGTGCGATACCCATCAATTTCGTCGAACTGCTGATGCAACACCCCAATCTGCTCATCACTAACACTGCTCAAATCATTCAAAGAGGCATTAATCTCATACCATTGCTCATCACCGCTCAATACATAATCAATCGCAGACTGGCTACTTGCACCAACTTCCTGTGCCATATGCGCCACATGCCAGCTATCAGGGATGCTCACTTCGCCCCTATCAAGTGTGACCTCGGTATCGCCAGTGCCCATTCGAGTCAGCAGTAAAGCAAACAAGGTCGATTTACCAGTACCGTTGTTGCCCGTTAAGCCAACTTTGTGGCCCGGATGGAGCTGGAAGCTTGCACCTGCAAACAATTCACGACCATCACGGCGAACACCAACGTCTTTAAATTCGATCATATAATTTCTTCATCTCAACAGTAATATAAAATATAAGGCAATAAGAAAAACACACATCTGGCATGCTGACTGGCGGCTATTATTTCAAACGCTTGCCCTATAGGCAAACGATTAAATAACTATTTCAAAACCAATCAGTTATTATACTAAAAAAGCCTGTCATAAAACCCGCGTTGACGACTGTCACTCTTGACAAACGAATCGTCACCCCCATTATGATATACTGCCAAAAGATTAATGCCAGCAGACTATTAATATAGTAGTAGCCCGAATAGTAGTAGCCCAAATACCAACCTTATAATATTGCAACGACTTTGCCATAACGACAGCACCCAATCGAATCAAACGCCGCGCGTATCTTTATTTGCAACGATGTCAGTTGCAAACCCAAACAGGACGACGACCGCATTTGATCCTAGCAACTGAGGTAGATATGAACGAATCAGCCAACCAATTTAGCCCAAGCTCAAGCCAGCCAGTAGATCCAACGATATTAAGCCTAACTGATAGTGCCGCACAAAAAGTACGTCGCCTACGTGAAGAAGAAGGTGATAGCGATCTTATGCTACGCGTCTATGTGACTGGCGGTGGCTGCTCAGGTTTTTCTTACGGCTTTAATTTCGCCAATGAGTTGAATGAAGATGATGCCAACTTTGACAATGACGATGTAACCTTGGTTGTCGATTCGCTGAGTTATCAGTATCTGCAAGGCTCTACCGTTGACTATACCGAAGGATTAGAAGGCGCACGTTTTGTCGTGACCAATCCAAATGCAACCACGACTTGCGGCTGTGGTTCGTCATTCTCTATTTAATCTGAATAGACTGTAGCACTATGTTAAATAGCCCAGAATATGACAGTCGAAGCATCTATCTCTCGGGTAGATGCTTTTTTTATAAAGACCTAGTAGTAATAACCAAGCTATATTATTGACCAGTTTGCCCAAAAAAAAGTGCCGAAATCCAGACAAATCACTTCGCTTAAAGCTTATTGTATTTGTAATTGTCCGTGGTTTTCAGGGCCGCTTTGAGCTAAACTGACGTCATTATCAACCTAAATACCCACCTCTTTGATGGTCATACACCAGTCGTGTTTTGAGCCGCCATAACAAATAACAATAGATGACTATTATGAGTAATTTTGTGCCTAGCTTTGTTAGCTTTGAAATCCCCAATTGGTTTGATACTCAGCATTTAACGGGTATGCTCCGCGGTATCGAAAAAGAGGGCTTACGCGTTAAGCCTGATGGTTTTTTGGCACAGACCCCGCATCCAGCCAAATTGGGCTCAAAACTCACCCATCCGTTTATCACCACTGATTATTCAGAGAGCTTGCTTGAGCTTATCACCGACCCAAAAGCCACCCCAAAAGAGACGCTAAACATGCTGCGTCAGCTGCACGTATTGGTGTATCAAGGTATGCCTGAGGGTGAGCTGATGTGGCCACTGTCTATGCCATGTATGCTGTCGTCCAAAGATGAAGATATCCCGCTGGCGAATTATGGCAGCTCTAACACTGGTAAGCTGAAAACCCTATATCGCAGTGGTCTAGGCATCCGTTATGGTCGCCGCATGCAGACCATCGCTGGCCTACATTACAACTTATCTTTTGGTGATGGTCTGTTTGAAGCGTGGCAAGCGAAAGCACCCGCCGCCCCAACCCAAACGTTGACAGATTTCAAGAACGAGAAATATTTAGGGCTTATTCGCAACTTCAAGCGTTTGACCAGTCTGGTACTGTATTTGCTAGGTGCCAGTCCAAGTGTGTGTCCTTGCTTTATATCAGGGCGCGAGCACGATTTGGAGCTGCTGAACGATTCAACCTATTATAAGCCTGCCGCTACTAGCCTACGTATGGGCAAGCTTGGCTATACCAATAGTGTGCAAGAACACCTCGATATCCGCTATAACTATCTACCAGAATATGTCGCTGGACTGCGCCGTGCGATTCAAACGCCACATGAGAGCTTTAAGAAGCTTGGTTTAAATGACGCTGATGGCAATCCTATTCAAATCAATAATCATATTCTGCAAATAGAAAATGAATACTATAGCCCGATACGTCCTAAACAAATTGCGATGAGTGGCGAGACCCCTACCGAGGCACTTGAGCGTCGCGGGATTGCTTACGTCGAGTTCCGCGCCATCGATCTTGATCCGTATAGCGATATCGGTATCCGTCTATCTAGCGCTTGTTTTTTAGAAGTGATGGCGCTGTATTGCTTGCTAAATGATTCGCCTGAATTGATGCCTGAAGAGGAAGAAGCTTTGGCCATCAATCTTGAGCGCGTGGTCAATGAAGGTCGCCGTGACAATTTGCACATCATTAACAATGGTGCGGAGCAGTCACTAGAGAGCTGGATGCTGATGCACTTGGGTCGTATGCAACCACTAGCAGCCCTACTCGATGCGCATTATGGTGGCAATGATTACCGTGCGGCGGTGGCGTTGATGCAAGGCAAAGCGGGACATTCTGAGTCGACTATATCGGCGCAAGTAAACTCTGATAGCAAACGTCTAGGCAGTTTATGGCAGCTGGGCTTTACCCTAGCGCAGCAACATCGTGACTCTCTATTGCAGCAAACCCTTAGCCCCAATACCCAAGCCAAATATGAAGTATTGGCTGAAAAATCAATACTACAGCAAGCAGAGATTGAAGTGGCTGAAACAGAAGACTTTATGGACTTCTTACAACAGTACCGCTAATTAACCTTTGTTATTGTTGATAGTGTTTTATTGATTATATTATAAGAGTACTCGACCAATGCAACAGCTAACCACTTATCGTAACTTGCAAGTATTTTTAGTATTAATGGCAGTGATAGGAATGAGTTTTGCGCTGTTCTATTTACAGCGCCATCTGGGTCTATCACCTTGCCCACTTTGTATTTTTCAACGTGTTGGCCTCATAGTAATGGGCGGTTTTGCCTTAATATCAGCACTGTTTAATCCAAAATCTAAAGTGGTAAGACTCATATTATGGCTTGGTAGCTTAGCAGGTATTGGCTGGGCGACTGCGGTTGCTGCGCGTCATGTCTGGTTACAGCATCTACCTGCCGATCAAGTCCCTTCGTGTGGTCCAGGTCTGAACTATTGGATGGATACCCTTCCTATTCTGCAAGTGTTTAAAGAGGTTTTTGCAGGCTCTGGCGAATGCGCCTCTGTCGACTGGACACTTATGGGCTTAAGTATTCCTGAGCAATCACTGATTCTTTTTAGTATTCTATTAATCGTACACGTACTGATATTGTGGCGTATCATCCGCCCTACCGCATCTGTTCGTCGTGCTTAATGATAACTGAAGCGGTTGACGGTTCAATAAAACGGTAACCCTCTATCTTTTCATAAAATGGCAACTCTCTAGATATAGAGGTTTGCTATTTTTTTTATTCTTTCTTTATCGTCATTACTAATTCTAAACGCCCTTGTTTACTGCATTCACTATCCCTTCATCCCACTTATCCTCTTTATCATACCGTTTGATAACAAAAAGTCCACATAGGCATCTGTGATGCTTTGATATTGTATGAAAGCTTATGTGCACAGTTGGCATAAGGATATGCTTTGGCTATCCTATCATTAACTGCAAGCCATTGCCTAATAAGTACCATGTCTAATAAGTTAAATATCTAGGGCGTGTCTTCATTTCAAAAATGGTGATAAAAATGAGATAAATTGCCGTCAAACAAGAAAAATAGCGCAGATAATATCGGGATATTAACCAGCTATTTGACGATGTTTGGCAAGATTTAGCCATTTTTAGCCCATTTAGATGACTATCGAGTGAATTTAAGACACGCCCTAATAAGCTTGACCCTATTACTGATCGATACCAACCGATAAACGCATACTATCAGCGCCTAATGCTGATTTAGTCTCGGTAAGCTTGTCCGCTTTTGTCCCTGATAATAGCGCCAAATCGATCTTAACTGACAATACTCGTAACGTTTCTAGAATCTATATTAAAAACTGTTTTTGGTATGCCATGATATATCTTACGTCTATTTTCTCTACTACTTCTAAAACCATAAGACACTCTGGTCGACTGCTGTTAGCGGTGCCCTTTTGTTTGCTACTTCTCGGTTGCGACAGTTCTTCGTCTACGACTAATAAAGGGGTGAGCACTAAAGTTGCCCCCGTCGATAATGCGGAGCGCTCTGATCTGCAAGGGGTCGCAGATGACTCGCAAGACAATAGGCAAGCGAATGCTGATGCGCTGGCTAATGCAGATACTGGACAATCCCTTATTAGCGCCGCACAGCCCACTGATGACACGCATGCACGTAGCGTACCAATGATCTCAGAGTCAAATAATGATAGTGCGCTACAAGCTACATTGATGGGCGATTATGGTGGTATGGTTCCTTGCTCGTCTTGCGATAATATCGACATTACTTTGAACTTGTTTGCTGATGGCTCAGTACTAAAAAAGAGCCTCTATAACAATGCTGAGCCACCGCGCCAGCCACTGCTTGAGTCGGGTATCTATAGACAAGACAATGATACGATTACGATTGTTTATGAAAGCAAGAATATCGAAACTTACCATATCCAAGACAACCATTTGGTGATGATAGATGAGTATAAAAAACCTGACAACGACTACACGCTGTCACGCAAATAAAAAAGCAGTGGGACAAAATATTTAGGGTATGTTGAACAGCCATAAATAGGCGCTTTTAATACCATCGTCGAAGGATCAAACACACCCTAATATAGCGGCATCCAATGATGCTAAATAAGCCAAGCCATCCGTTGAATGACGCCTATCTATCGGGCGTTTTTTATTGGTCATCCAACAGTGTTTACTTTACAATAAGCCCTTGTCTGCCCTCCTTACTGGTTGGCAATTACTTTTAGTTCTTGCTACAGCAATATAACCAGTAATAGCGACATTCAGGTTAAGTGTGTCCTAAAAAGCCACGGTTGATATCGGTAATTTTTGGGATAATACTGTATTTTTATTCTTTTCATTTAAGCTCGCACGGAACATCTATGCATATTCATATTCTTGGTATTTGTGGTACTTTTATGGGCTCGTTGGCCTTGTTGGCGCGCGAGCTTGGACATACGGTCACAGGCTCAGATGCCAATGTCTATCCGCCGATGTCCACCCAACTTGAAAACGCGGGCGTGACCATTGAGCAAGGCTATCTGGTAGCGCATTTGCAACCAGCGCCAGATTTGGTCGTCGTTGGTAATGCCATGAAGCGCGGCATGGATGTCATCGAATATATGCTGGACACAGGTCTACGCTATACTTCAGGGCCGCAGTTTTTATCTGAGCAGGTATTGCAATCGCGTCATGTGATAGCTGTTGCCGGTACTCACGGCAAAACCACGACGACGACCATGCTCGCTTGGATATTACATTATGCAGGTATCGACACTGGGTTTTTAATCGGCGGTGTGCCACTTGTCGATACCACTGATGAGCGTTTACAGCAGGTCTTCTCTCACAGCAGTTATTTGGGCGCTGACAAAATTGATAATGACGATTCGGCAAATACTGGCTATTTTGTCATTGAAGCAGATGAATATGACTCTGCATTTTTTGATAAGCGTTCAAAGTTCGTTCATTACCGCCCGCGTACGGCTATTTTAAATAACCTTGAATTTGACCATGCGGATATTTTTGCGGATCTCAATGCTATTCAGACCCAATTTCATCATATGGTGCGCATGATTCCGAGCACTGGTAAAATCATTATGCCGACAGCGACTGCTAGCTTAGAGGATACGTTGGCAAAAGGCGTTTGGACACCCGTTTGGCGAACCACCGTGCTCGATTCAGCAGCAAACGCTATCAATGTAGAAGATGAGCATTTAGACAATAACAGCGAGTGGCAGGCTGAGCTTATCAGCGAAGATGGTGGTCAATTTAGCGTAAGTTTTGTTGCTGACGCTGCTAATAAAGACGCCACGGGAGTCGTCGATTGGTCGATGAGCGGTATGCATAACGTGAATAATGCGCTGGTGGCTGTTGCGGCAGCTTATAATGTTGGTGTGTGTGTCAAAACGGCTTGCGCTGCATTGTCTGCCTTTGCTGGTATTAAACGTCGCATGGAGCTGATCGGTGAGGTAAATGACATCTTAGTCTTTGACGATTTCGCTCATCATCCCACTGCCATTACTACTACTTTAGATGGTGCCAAAAAGAAACTGGCGAATAGACGTATTTGGGCCATCATTGAGCCACGTAGTAACACCATGAAAATGGGCATTCATCAAGACAGCTTGGCTGAGTCTGCTGCCCTCGCCGACTATACACTGTGGTATGAGCCGACAGGACTAGAATGGGGTCTAAAAGACGTTATTGATAAGGCCACTGCTACAAACTCCACTATGAGCAACCAACAAGTGCTCTCTAGTGTCGATGCCATTATCGAACATATCGACACGCATGCAACAGCTGGTGACGCCATTGTGATTATGTCTAATGGTGGTTTTGAAGGTATTCATCAACGCTTGTTAACTACGCTACATAACAAAGCCACGTAAAAAAGCTATGTAAAAAGGCCACGTAACAAGGCTATGTAAAATGTATCAATGTGCTAATTGATGACACGCCCTAGCTAGTGCAGATTTGGTTTTGAATAAGAGCGTTGCTTATTATGAATGAGCAACGCTTTTTTATTATCAGATTCTTTGATTACTTTGGAATGTCTCAGCATTTGCAATAGCCATAAGTTATAAACTATGAGCTACGTTTGCGACTTCGCTACCTTCTTAACCTTTCATTTACTTATCCTACGTGTATCTTAGCAAATCGATAGTTTTCCTCACACAGCTCATACACTGGTAACATTTCGCGCTTACCTTTAGTTCTAGACAGTCCCTACAATGTAGTTATCGAAATTAATAAACGAATTAATAAATAACATATAATTGATAATAAATTTAGGAGAATGATATGAGCTTTATTTGGATGATTATTGTAGGTTTGGTCGCAGGTTTATTGGCACGAGCTATCAAGCCAGGTAGTGACCCTATGGGCTGGATAATGACCATCGTATTGGGTATTGTTGGTGCTTTAGTAGGTGGATTCTTGGCCGGACTAATCGGCATAAATGCTGACGGTGGTTTTACTGGTCTAATATTCTCAGTAATCGGTGCCATAATCTTACTATTCATCTATGAGATGATTATGAGCAAGCGTCGTATCTAATCACGTTCAATGTGATATACGATTGACAAAAAAAGGTCTGGCGATAAGCGAGACCTTTTTTATTGTCTGGCTGTATTGCGCTTATCCATAGCGACATAAACACAGCGATATCAACAGGTGGCATTGATAAGCATTACTTTTGTCCCCATTTATCTTATAATAGCTCCACTATTTTATATTTATTATTGAGGTGAGCCGTATGGCATTACTCCCTATCTTAAGCTATCCAGACCCGCGCTTACGCACCCTTGCAAAGCCTGTCAAGGAAGTCACTGCTGAAATAAAAACCTTAATCGCTGATATGATTGAGACCATGTATGATGCCCAAGGTATTGGTTTGGCTGCCAGTCAAGTAGATCGTCATATTCAGCTCATCGTTATCGATTTGTCAGAAGACAAAAATGATCCTAAGGTTTTTGTTAACCCGAAAGTCACGCCATTGGTGGAAGAAAAGCAACCGTACGAAGAGGGTTGTTTGTCTGTACCTGAAGTCTATGACAGTGTTGAGCGCCCAAACAAAGTGCGTATTGAAGCCTTAGATGAGAATGGTGAAAAAATCGATGAAGAAGTAGAAGGCTTACTTGCCGTCTGTATTCAGCATGAAATGGATCATCTGAATGGGGTCATATTCGTCGATTATTTATCACGTCTCAAACAAACTCGAGCGCGTGACAAAGTTCGTAAAGTGCTCAAAATACGTGAAAAACAGGGCGAGCAATCCGCTGAAAAACAGCCGCAAACCACCAATGCTTAACACAACCCGTCTTTAGAGCGTTTAGGGCTTTTTTGCTCTACCATTCTAAAGCGACGCTATTTTTTATTATCCACCACATATTGTTTTTATTAAAGGTTTCCTACCATGACCATGATCAAAATTGACCAATATTTTGACCCTGCCGGCTGGCAGAAATTCACCAAAGCTGCCGAAGGTCGCGAAACCCCATTCTTAGTGGTGGACCTTAGCCGTATTAAAACCAAATATCATGAAATGGTTGGTTTTTTCCCGAACGCCAAGTTGCATTATGCGATGAAAGCCAGCCCTGCAGTTGAGGTCATTAATTTACTGGCCGAGCTTGGTTCAAACTTTGATTGTGCATCCATTTATGAGCTTGGCCGTGTCCTCGACTGCGGCGTTGAGCCATCGCGTATTTCTTACGGCAACACCATCAAAAAAGCAGAACATGTCAAATATGCATTCGAGAAAGGCATTGATTTGTATGCGACTGACTCAGAAGCCGATTTAAAAAATATTGCTAAGCATGCCCCTGGTTCAAAGATATTTGTGCGTATCTTAGTACAAGGCTCTGAGACCGCTGAATGGCCATTATCACGCAAGTTTGGTTGTCATCCGAATATGGCGATTGAGCTGTTGATTCAAGCCCGTGATTTGGGTCTGGTGCCTTATGGCATCTCATTTCATGTGGGTAGCCAACAAAAAGACGTTGCCGCTTGGGATGATGCCTTAGCCAAGGTCAAATATATGTTTGACTGGATGAAAAACGAAGAAGATATTAAGCTACAAATGATTAACCTAGGTGGCGGCTTTCCAGCGAACTATATCAGTGAAGTCAATCCGGTAAAAGTCTATGCTGAAGAAATCACTCGTTATTTGACGGATGACTATAATGACGAAGACATGCCAGAGATCATCCTAGAACCCGGTCGTTCATTGGTTGGTGGTTCAGGGGTGCTGGTCAGCGATGTGGTGCTCATTTCGCGTAAGTCAAACACCGACTTGACGCGTTGGGTATACACCGATGTGGGCTTATTCCAAGGCTTAATTGAAACCTTGGGTGAAGCGATCAAGTATCCGGTTTATACGCCTAAGATGGAAACGTCAACCAGCGAAGGTACGGTCGTGTTAGCTGGCCCAACTTGTGATTCAACCGATATCATGTATGAAGAAGCAGGCTATCAGTTGCCAGAAGAGCTGGAGATTGGTGATAAAATCTTTTGGTTGACCACTGGCGCTTATACTAACTCGTATTCGTCTGTTGAGTTCAATGGCTTTCCACCGTTAGAAGTGATTTATATTGACTAATTCTCAGTGAATGGTCAGAAATAAGAAAAGCGCGGTACTGTGATTCGCAGTGCCGCGCTTTTTTATGCCAAAAACAATATTAATCCATGCAATGCTACTGCACCATTATCCAGATTGGTGTACTGTTAGTATTATTCATAGCGCGATTACTTGCATAAGTTGAGCGTTGGGCTTGGCTATTCTGTGAAATCTGACCGATAGTCACCCACTGTCCACGTGGCACGATAATGGTACTATCTAAGCGCTGACCTTGAATGGCTTGATGACTATTTTGATCATAAGACGAATGAGAGCGCACGAGCCTCTCTTCAACTTGTGATAACTGCACTTCGACTTGACCATTGGCAAGCAGCCTTGGCGTAACGGCAATACCTTGGGTCGTTGGCAATAATACTTGCTGCTGAATAATAATCTGTCCCGACGGGCGATTATAAGTTGGGTAGGTATTAGTCTGAGTCAGCGCATAGAGCGTGCCTGTGCTGATACTCGCGGCACTGCCTGACAGCGTTTGCACTTGATATAAATTATTTGTTTGCTGCTGGCTGTTGCGCTGGTTGATCACGCCTGCGCCTTGAATACCGCGATTGGTGATAATAACTCGCCCTTGCTGGATGCTACCTTGGGTACTGCTATTATTGCCCACACGCACAACGACCGTTAACGCTTGTGGTTGGCGGTCAATTTGGCTCAATAGCTGCTGTATTGCCTGATAGTTTGCGGCAGTCGTGCGGAGTACCAGCTTATCCTGATAGGTTGCAACTGTGCCACCATCGCGACTGGTATTTAGCTGCTGACGAACTGATGGCAATAATGCATCGCCACCATAGGTATGAATGACGTAGGTTTAGTAAGTGGCCGCTTGTACGGTGGCTGGTAAGATAGCTATGATTACGCTAAAGGTCAGGGTAAATGCTGTTTGACGTACGTAGCTAGCGCTTTTGAGAGAAGTCAAAGCGCTACTGAGCTTAGCTTTTATAGTCAATTTAGCCTTATTCATACGCCTATCCTCACCATTATTCAGCGCCCATCAAACCAGCAATCAAGAAGCTATAATCACTCAAACATTAATCACTCAAACATTAATCATTCAAACTTTAGTCATTTAGACCCAAAACATCTTGCATGTTATATTGCCCGACTTTTTGCTGAATAACCCAAGTTGCGGCACGTACAGCACCAGCTGCAAAGGTCATCCGTGCGCGCGCGCGATGGGTAATCTCGACGACTTCACCGTCAGCAATAAACATCACGGTATGATCGCCAATGATTTCACCACCGCGAATGGCATGAATACCAATAGTGCCTGCTTCGCGCTCGCCTGTTTGTCCTTCACGACCATAGACAGCAACGTCCTTTAAGTTTTGTCCACGTGCTTCTGCGACCGCTTCTGCCATCATGTAAGCCGTACCCGATGGTGCATCGATTTTATGCTTATGATGCGCTTCAATGACTTCTACATCTGCATCATTGCCAAATGCTTTTGCCGCCATGCCGAGCAACTTTAATGACAGATTAACGCCTGTTGAATAATTACCCGCATAGACGATGGCAATTTGTTCACTTGCCTTTGCCAATACTTGCTCTTGTTGCTCATTGAAGCCAGTCGTGCCGATAACCATCGCCACATCGTTGGCCGCGCAAGTCTGCATATTTTGTTCAGTGGCATCAGGCAAGCTAAAATCAATCAGCACATCGATGTCATTTATCACTGTCTGCAAATCGTCGACAATTTGCACCTCTAAGCGTCCGATAGCAGCGACTTCGCCCGCATCCGCACCCACAAGGCTAGATCCTTGGCGTTCAATCGCAGCGTTAAGCGTGGTTTGCGTGTTATCTTGTACGGCTTCGATGAGCATACGCCCCATACGACCGCCAGCACCGATGACCCCGACTCTGATGGCTTGTTTATTTGTATTTTCTTGCGCTGTTATCTGTTGACTCATATTTTTATCCTAAAGATTTTATTATTAATAGATTAATTTCTGAATGCTATTTGTCGTAAGTTTAGCAAATATCACCGCCTGAATGGTTTTTTATACTTCCAATAAAAACCCCCAGTGTTTCATGTGAAACACTGGGGGTTTTGTATCTAGTCATTCAACCAAACGAGTGATTAAAACAACTCAGTTAATCGAATAAGTCACCAATCTTTTTAAAGAATGATTTTTTATGCGGTGACTGCTGATGCTTGCTATCACCGTCGAGCGTATCTTGGAATTGACGTAACAGGTCTTTTTGCTCGCGAGTCAGATTAACTGGCGTCTCGATGACCACACGGCAGATCAAATCACCTTTCATGGTCGTACGTACTGGCGTCACACCTCTGCCACGGACACGTAATAATTTACCACTTTGCGTCCCTTCTGCGACCTTGATTTTGACTTTGCCATCTAGGGTTGGAATCTCAACTTCTTTACCCAATGCCGCATCGGTAATGCTCACTGGCACGTCCATATAGAGATCGGCACCTTGACGGGTAAAGACATTATGCGGTTTGACGCGTACTTCAACGTATAGATCGCCATTTTGCACGCCTGCGCCGCCAGCTTCACCTTCGCCCGATAAACGGACGCGATCACCATCATCAACGCCTGCTGGGATAGATACTTCTAACGTGCGTGATTTGTCTTTGACGCCATTACCATGACAGTCAGAACAAGGGTTTCTAATCTGTTTTCCAGAGCCGCCACACTGTGGGCAAGCTTGCTGAACGGCAAAGAATCCTTGCTGCATACGAACTTGACCTTGACCATGACACATCTGGCAAGTCACGACATCAGAGGCATTTTTTGCACCCTTACCATCGCAAGTATCGCAAGGTGCAGGCGCGGTAAAGCTGATTTCTTTTTTACAGCCGCGCACCGCTTCTTCTAGGGTTAGCTCTATGACATAACGCAAATCCGAGCCACGACGTGAACGCCCACCGCCGCCGCCACGTGATTGACCAAAGATATCGCCAAAGTTACCAAAGATATCGCCAAAGATGTCTTGGAAGTTGCCGCCACCAGCACCGCCGCCACCGCCCATGCCATTTTCAAAGGCTGAATGCCCCATGCGATCGTAAGCAGAGCGCTTGCTTTCATCGCTAAGCACTTCATAAGCCATCGACGCTTCTTTAAACTTGTCTTCGGCATCAGGATCATCAGAATTGCGGTCTGGATGATATTTCATCGCCAGCTTGCGGTAAGCTCGTTTAACTTCCTTGCTATCAGCGGTTTTATTGACACCTAATACTTCATAAAAATCGCGCTTACTCATGGGCTCTCCTATCGTCTTTACAGTGCCGCCTGCTGGTCGATTCACCAAACCAAATCAATTATCGCCTTGTTTCTGCACTCGATTGTTCTGTTAGGTTTCACATGAAACATAGCAGAACACGAGCGAATGGAAGCAATAATGGTATGAATCTTTAAGCGAATACGGCGGGATGCTGCTTAGCCAAATCAATTATTAAAAGTTTGCGCTATTTATGGAGATAGCTGAGTAATTTATCAAGCTTTGACGTCATGAAATTACCGACTCGCTAGGTTTGGTCAGATTAAAAAAGATTTTGGTAGTAAATGGACAAAGCTTTTTATACCTGCCCAAGGTTAAGTCGTGCTAATATTTAGCGCCATATTGATGCCGATTAAGTTTGCGATAAGGTAAGAATTTTTATGAAAAAACTGCTGGTTTTATTGATCATAATTGCTGTGACCATCTATGCGGGCTCACCTTATTATAGTGCTTATCAGCTCAAAAATGCTTACGATGCCAAAGACGGTGCCGCTATCGCTGCCGCCATTGATTATGAGAAGCTGCGTCCAAGTATCGAAACTCAATTGACCGATCAATTTGCCAATACCATGACTCAATATCCATTGGTTGCTGAGCTGGGCGGTGCGCCATTAACTGACGCAGCCAATGGCTTTATCATGCAAGCAGTCGCTGGTGCCATCACCCCGCAAAACATCGAAAAAGTCATCAATACTCAAGGTCAAGCCAATAGCGCGACCAAAGAGCTGGCCGCTGCATGGGCTATCGCGAGCAATCAAGTCGACCTTAAAAACCTGATTCAAAACTTAATCATCCAGCGCGGCGATGTCAATGCAGTGGTTCAAAACCAAATGCAGCAAATCATGAAAAAACAAGCAGCGGAACTCGAGCAGCAGGCGGCACAAGGATCAGACAGCGACAAGCCAACATTGAGCTATTGCGGTATTAATTGCTTCACTATTAGCGGTCAAGTAAAAGGCTACCCGCTCACGATAGAGATGCAGCACGACGGTCTGATTCATTGGAAAATCGTTGATATCGTGTTGCCTTAATACGCCTGCTTTACTATTGCACTATCTTAGAAGTGAGATTGTCATGCCAACTCAAATAAGACCTCAGGGCATTCGCGCTCAATCTGACGCTCGTCCTCCAACCACGTTGTTAGATGGTGGAATGGGACGTGAGCTTGAGCGGCGCGGTGCGCCTTTTCGGCAGCCTGAATGGTCGGCGCTGGCATTGAGCTTGGCACCAGAGAGCGTTCGTGATATCCATTTAGATTATATAAAAGCTGGTGCTACTGTCATCACGGTCAATAGCTACGCGGTGACCCCTTACCATTTGGGCGATAAATTCTTTAGTGAGGGCGAACAGCTGATAGAAACGGCCGCCAAGCTCGCTTTTGAAGCTGTACAAGAAAGCAAAAAGCTTATTAGCGTAACCTCTACTGCCAGTGCTGCCCCTATAATAGCCCCCGTAAAAATCGCTGGTTGCTTGCCGCCATTGTTTGGCTCTTATCGACCCAATCTATTCGACCCAAAGCAAGCACCGGTGATAGCCCGTCCATTATTAGCCGCGCAGATAGATTATGTGGATATTTGGCTGGTGGAAACCCAAAGCAGCATTATAGAAGCGACAACATGGCAGCAGTTGATTACCGAATTTACAGAAAATGAAAACAAAGCGACGCCAAAACCTATTTGGATTGCCTTTACGCTAGACGACAGTCAGCTAGATACTACTGATGCCAGCAGCGAAGAAAAATTAGAAAAACCCACACCCACGCTACGCTCTGGCGAAACAGTAGCAGAGGCCGTTCGCGCCATGATGGCTCTGAATGTGACGGCAATACTATTCAACTGTAGTCAACCTGAGGTCATGGATTCAGCACTGCAGGTCGCCAAAGCCATAGTCAACGAAGCAGGAGGCGCGCAACAACTTGGTGTCTACGCCAATGCCTTTGCTTCCAAGCAAGTCCATAAGCAAGCCAACGCTCAATTGCGCCAAATACGCACAGACACCACACCTGAGCATTACCTAAAATGGGCCACACTTTGGCAAGCATCTGGCGCGGATATTATCGGTGGCTGCTGCGGGATTGGCGTCGAGCACATTGCCTTACTTGCGCAGCATACAAAAGATACACCGTAAAAAAGTGACGCTGGTGTTTATATTACAAGCTATCTTATAGTTTTCAAAAATCGCAACATTACCTATTCAGGATAATCTATAGCACTGCTGTGGTTGCGCCCGCAGCACGTTCAATTAATTGCGCCACTGGTGCGTCGGGGCTCAAGGTGCCAAAGGTCAGCCCGTGTTCGCCTGCAATACGCGAGCGGCAAAATTCTGTCGCGATGTCTGTATGATCTCCTAGCAGAAAAATCGACGCCTGTAGCATCAATGCCAAGCGCTCAATCACATAGCGACTTCGAAACTCAAGCGTCTCAAGATCCTCGAAACGTGCCGCCAAGCATTTAAGTTCGGCATCATAATGCGCATTCTTGCCAGCAGCATTTTGCAATTCAGCGAATAGGGCTTCGCGCGTTTCTGGCTCTTTGCGTAAGGCGCGCAGTACGTCAAGGCACTGCACATTGCCACTGCCCTCCCAGATAGAATTCAATGGCGCTTGCCGATAAAGGCGTGGCAAAATGTTCTCTTCTACATAGCCGATGCCGCCTAGACATTCCTGCGCTTCATTGATCAATACGGGTGCACGCTTGCATATCCAGTACTTACCAATGGCTGTCGCAATGCGTGCCAACGCAGTCTCATGCGGATCTTTGCCGCTCATTTCAACCGCGCGAGCAACGCGCATGGTCAGAGCGATGGCAGCTTCGGACTCCAAAGCCAAATCAGCCAATACATTGCGCATCAAAGGCTGATCGACCAGCAGTTTGCCAAAAGCCTCGCGCTGGCTGGTATGATGAATCGCTTGCACAACGGCTTGGCGCATCTGCGCTGACGAGCCAATCATACAATCCAAACGGGTTAACGCTACCATCTCTAAAATTGTGACGATGCCGCGCCCTTCTACACCAATCAATTCACCGAACGCACCATGAAACTCGACCTCGGATGAGGCATTAGACCAATCGCCCAGCTTATCTTTTAAGCGCTGTATCCGAACCGCGTTGCGCGTACCGTCGGGCAAAAAGCGCGGTACTAAGAAACAGCTAAGACCGCCTTCGGTCTGTGCCAGCACCAAATGCGCGTCACACATCGGCGCTGAAAAAAACCATTTATGACCGATGATCTTATAACTTCCATCCTTTTGACGAAGTGCTTTGGTAGTATTGCGCCGTAAGTCTGAGCCGCCTTGCTTTTCAGTCATGCCCATACCGATGGTACAGCCCGTCTTTTGTTCCATCGGTAGGCTACGTGGATCATATTCTGCTGATAACAGCTTGGGCAACCATTTTTCTGCCAGAGCTGGTGCATGGCGTAGCGCAGGAATCGCCGCATAAGTCATCGACATCGGGCAACCAAAGCCCGCATCCGCTTGCGAGCCAAGATACATCACCGCCGCCCGTGCCACATGGGCCCCTTCACGATTTTCATGGCGCCAAGCAAAGCTACTCATGCCGTATTCCATCCCAGCTGCCATCAGCTCATGATAGGCAGGATGAAACTCGACCTCATCTATCCGATGACCATAGCGGTCAAAACTGCAAAGTTTAGGAGGATTTTCATTGGCAGCAAAACCACTATCAATCAAATCGCCACCAGTACGAGCGCCAAATGCGCTCAGATGATCCTGCGCCCATGCTCCGCCTTCGCGAGCAACCGCTTCCATCAAGGCTATGTCTGTCTGCCATGCATTATAATTTTCTAGCGCAACCGGCTGATTGCACACCTCATG
The DNA here is from genome assembly GCF_904846665.1 of Psychrobacter sp. Pi2-51. Classification (NCBI taxonomy): domain Bacteria; kingdom Pseudomonadati; phylum Pseudomonadota; class Gammaproteobacteria; order Moraxellales; family Moraxellaceae; genus Psychrobacter; species Psychrobacter sp. Pi2-51. Next base: position 50,886 of record NZ_CAJHBP010000002.1, on the reverse strand, counting down.
TGTATTGAATTGATTCATCATCGACAACATCCTTATTTGATAGATCGCTTTGGCTTGTACCTTCCATAGTACAATGTTAATATTACATATGAAATCAAATATTGTCAAAAATAGTAATACTTCTTGGCCAACGCCGCGCCTTCTCCTTTTGCGACTACTGACTGTAGCGGATGAGGAAACTTTGACGGCTGCTGAGGCCGTTCGCGCAGGTGCGCTATTTGATATGACCGAAAATAGCGTGCGCGTGACCATGGCACGGCTGACGCAAGCGGGACTGGTCGAGGCAGTCGATGCTGCTATTTATCGCTTGGGTGCTGAGGGGCAAAAACTGGGTGCTGATGTAGCGGCATGGTCGACGGCTGATCAGCGCGTGACAGAGTGGGACAACTCATGGATTGCTGTTACCACGGGCGGCCTACCACGTAGCGACCGCAAAATGCTCCGCGCCCGTGCTCGCGCGCTTTCTTTGTTAGGTTTCCGCGAGCTGGAGACCGGTCTTTATCTGCGCCCCAACAATCTATCGGGCGGCGTCGAAACCGTACGCGCGCGACTGTTAGATCTCGGCTTAGGAGAGGAAGCTGCCATCTTTAAAGCCAGCGCCTTTGATAGCGTTCGACAGGACAAGGCGTTGTCACTCTGGTCCGATATGCAGCTGGAAGCAAGCTATAAAAAAATCTCGCAACGGTTGCATGACTGGTCGGCTGCTAAAGATACACTACCGCGTGATACTGCCCTACGTGAAGTCTATATGCTCGGTGATGCTGGTATCCGCAGTGTGATTTTTGATCCATTGCTGCCTGCACCGCTGGTCAATGAGCGCGCACGGCAACAGTTTTTTGATACCGTCAGGCATTTCAATCGTGAAGGTCGTCGCCTTTGGTATGCGTTTTTTAAGGAAGGTAACTTATAAAAAAGGTCATTTTAAAAGTATTATAGTCAGTGAAAAGTAATATCGAACCATCACGCACTGCTGATATCACTTTTTCTTGCTTGCTGTGTCTACGCAGACATACGCAGACAGAGGCTACAAAAAATTGATATCAGCAATATCGTCGCGTTTTTAGGATATTTTGACTATATTTCATAGTGGACAGACGATAAGTTATTTAATGCCTAAAGGTTATTTAATACCTAGAAACTCTAAAAATTCAGGACTCTCAAAGCTCGCTTGGTAGAGTACGCCGTCCTCACGGTAAATAGCAGGCGTGGCTATGACTGCCAGTCCCGCCGCTTTTTCGCGATTGGGCGTCACATAATCAACATTACAGCTGGCAGCGGCTGGCGTCATTTTTCCACTCAGCATGGCTTTATTAAGGGCTTTGCGGCGGCTGTCCTCATCAGCTTGACACCAGATACCACGCATTTGCGCAGGTGACTGCTCATATATCGGATAAGCAATGGTTTGTACTGTGACGCCTTTGGTATTGAGCATAGGAAATTGTTGATGTAGCTTACGGCAATAAGGGCAATTGACATCGGTAGCCACATAGATAATGGCTTTTTCTGCGCTGATGGCTGGGTAAGTAATCAATTGCGACTCGTCTAAAGCGGCAAACACCGATTGATTTTTGCGTTTTTCAAACGTTTCATCAAGCCCGATAAACTGCCCATTTTCAATAACCGATATCTCACTGTCAGTGATGTATTGCGCATCGTCCGATAGCAAGAAAGGCACCCCTTCTAGCGTTGCTCCCCAGATAACGCCCGGCACTGCCGTATAAAAGAAAGGCGTTTTAGCGCTCATATTCTTCAGCGCACTCATATTGGCAAGTAACGATGATTTGACGGCAGCACTAACTGGCTTGCCTATTTGGTCACGATTACTGCGGACTGGCGTTTTGGTTACTACGCGCTTGCTGGGGTTTTTCTGTAGCTCGCCTTGGATGACATAGCGGCCATCCTCAGTGATATGCAATGGCAGCTGTCCTGCTAGGTTGACTTGATACATATTGGGCAACTTAGAAGGCACAATTGAGGTTATCTGCGTCTTAATCCCTGCTTGTGTTAGCAACTGGCGCAAGCGCTTGTCCACCGTCTGGCTTACCGTGCCAGCTGCTGGCGTGGTTTGCGCGCTTGAGCTGATTTTATTATTGGTAGCATCAGTGGCGCTCGGCTCGGCACAAGCTGTCGTCGCCAATAGTATCGCGCTCATCAAACCAGCAGACTTTAATAAAAATTGTTTCACGGAGACAGTCCCATTTGTTATAAAAGAGGTGTTTTAACAGACGTGTTCGGCAAGTTTCTTTCTCTAACAAGCATCCACTTCATTATGTAAAAACATAGATTAAAAAGATAACGGGACTTTAGCATATGCGCTAACTTTGACAGCGATTAAAAGGCCAAATTTGCAAAATTGCTACTGAGCTTTAAGAGACAGGCAATACAAATATAAATAGGTCAATATAGATAGGTCAATATAAAAAGGATACAGCGAGGCTGGGATAATTTTTTGCAGCCTCTGTCGGCGTAGGCACAGCAGGCAAGAAAAATTTGTACCAGCTTCGTGCGTTATATCGTGTATCTACTTTATTCAGTATCGACTATAGCTGAAAGAAATAACAGGCAGCAAAAAAGCAGCGCACTTTAATAGTGGCTGCTCATGTTAAATCTTATTTTCACAAATTATTTTAGGGTTCAATAAGGCGAAAATTTAGAATTTGGCGACTTCTTCTTCGGTTAAAAAGCGGCTATCCCCTTTATCGAGACCGTCTAAACTGATATGGCCGATACTGGCACGATGCAGCTCCGTCACTCTATTGCCAAAGTAGCCCATCATCCGTTTGACTTGATGATATTTGCCTTGCTCTAGGGTCAGACGGGCATGCGTCTCATCCATGAACTCAAGGACGGCAGGTTTGGTCTCTTCGTGATCGCCCTCTAGTAGAATTCCTTCGGCGACTTCTTTGACCGCATTTTCTTGCGCTGCGCTATCCATCGCATCAGCTAAAGTCAGCTCATAGACTTTGGCGTGCTCGTGCTTGGGACTGGTGACACGGTGCAACCAGCCGCCATCATCACTGATGAGCAAAGCACCCGTGGTATCGACATCCAAACGCCCCGCGATACGTAAGCTACCCAATTCTGGTACCGAAATCAGCTCGGTGACGATGGGGTATTCTTTCGCTTTTAAGGTACATTCAAAGCCTTCAGGCTTATGCAATAGGATATAGCGACTGCCCGCCGCGACCGACAGCGGCTCGCCTGCCCACATGACATCATCATTGACGATATCGACATGGACGCCAGGATCTTTGATTACTTGATCGTTGACCGTGATTTCACCCGCGTGCATAATCTTTTTGGATTCTTTGCGCGACAGCTCGGTGGCCTTACTAATAAATTTATCTAAACGCATACGATTGACTACCATCAGTGTTATGTTACCACTTCCAACCCTGCCGCTAACGGGATGAACTTAACGAAACCGCTAATTCTATCCGCCGCGCCAAGGCTACTAGATTAGCACTTAGGCGCGACTCGCTCGTTATCTTTAAGCGTGAGAAATGGTACTATAATGAAAAATTAAATGAACACTGCACCCAATATGGCGACAGTGAAAGTTAGACAAGTTTACCATATCCTACCTAGACCTGATGAAATATGAGCTATCAAACGCTAAAACGTGCCGTCACTGCGCGCCTAGAAATCAAAAAGTCTGATTTTATCGCTTATGCATATCCGGTGCACTCACGCGAGCAAGCAATGTTTCACGTGGAACAGCTACGCGTACAATATGCGGATGCCCGTCACTACTGCTGGGCCTACATCATTGGCGACCCTGATAACACCACCAGTGCAGGATTCGACGACGACGGCGAGCCGAGTGGCACCGCAGGACGTCCGATATTAAATGTCCTACAACACAAATCTATTGGCAACGTCATCATCATCGTGGTGCGTTATTTTGGTGGTATCAAGTTAGGTGCTGGCGGTCTGACCCGTGCCTATGCAGGTTCTGCGCAAGCGGCGGTCGACCAGATGACCTTAAGCCCTTATGTAGCCATGGCGCAAGTACAGATACTCGCAGAGTTTGCAACCGAAGCGCAATGCCGCTATGTGGTCGAGAGTCTAAACGGTCGTATTGATGAGGTCACATATAGTAAGCAAGTCACCCTGACCGTGACGCTCGCTGAGGCAGATATTGAGACTTTAAAAGAACGCCTTGCGATGGATGGACGGGTATTGGATGACCCTTAAACTATTGATGATTTTGAGTAACCAGACGTTCACTGAAAACCGTTGGTTTTCACCATTGCTAGCGTTATGATGACTCATTGCTTTTCAATGATAATTAAATAAGACCACCCTATGTCAACTTCCAAATCTACCAAACCTTTCTCACCTGCCCCTTTTAACCCCCCTTTTTGGCTGACCAATCCGCATTTACAAAGTATCTTGCCCAAGTTTTTTGCGCCAAAAACACCTACTTATCGTCGGATGGTGATGCAAGACTCACTAGGTGAGACCGATATCGCTTATGACTTTTATGATGCGCATCCTGTAAAAGCAACCGAAAATGGCGAGCGTGAACAGACACCTTTAATTGTGCTGTTCCATGGCATGGAAGGCAGTAGCGACAGCCATTATGCGCGCGCTTTAGCGTATCAAATGCATGCGCAAGGCTGGCATTTTGTGGTGGCGCACTTTCGCAGTTGTGGCGGTATTCCAGCCAATGGTCGAGTGTTTTATAATGCGGGCGATACCAATGAAGTGCATCACGCGCTACAAAATCTCAGCGAGCAATACGCCAATATTTATGCGGCTGGAGTGTCATTGGGTGGTAACGCCTTGGCAAAATATATGGGCGAGTATGGAGATAAAGCCATCTGCAAAGGCTCGGCTGTCATCTCTGCTCCCGTCGATATGTCATCGGCGGCGCTGAGTATGCACAGCTTTTTGAGCCATCGCATCTACACGCCTTACTTACTCAACCCCATTATCAAAAAAGCATTGGCAAACGACATTACCAAAGAAGAAATCGATGCGATCAAAGCGGTCAATCGTATCAGCGACTTTGATGATATCTTCACTGCGCCGCGTCATGGCTACCGCTCCAACAATCACTATTATCAATCTTCTTCTGCCCTTCCTTATTTGATCACTGTAACCAAGCCTTTACTATTAATCAGCGCCAAAGACGACCCTTTTATTGGCTTTACCGCCACCCCAAACGATGTGTCTGACAGCGTCACCATCCTCGACACTAAGCACGGTGGTCATATCGGCTATCTGCGTTATCGCTCAGACAAAAAACAGTCACAGAGTGAACAGGCAAAGGGTAAAAAAGCCAAAGTCTCAAAATTTGATATTAATTGGATACCCGAAACCGTTAGTGCTTATTTCAACTCTATTGGCGTACCTTCTAATAATAAATGATAATCTGACACGCTAAATCCTACCTTTTAACTTTTGAGACTGCTCTATGTATCCTTTTCTTCGCTATGCCAGTACCATCGCCTATGCCGCGCTGCAAGTAAAGAGGGGCAATACCTTAACGTTTAAAGATACCAGCGAGATTAAGTTGCGCTGCCGGTTGTCAGATATTGATAACTTCCTTGAGATGAATAATGGGCGCGTGCTAACCCTCTATGACATGGGGCGTACGGACTTTGCAGTACGCACCGGACTGGGCAAACAGCTATTAAAAAATCGCTGGGGCTTGGTGGTTGCAGGCAGTACCATTCAGTATCGCAAGCGTATTCGCGCCTTTGATAAAGTAACGATGAAAACGCACATTGCAGGCTTCGATGAACGCTGGATGTATATCGAGCAGTCGATGTGGGTCAAAGGCAAGCCCTGCTCGTCTGCCCTATTACGTACGGGCGTGACCGAAGGCGGTAAAGTCATCGAAACGGCACGTGTGCTTGCGGCGTTAGATCAGTCTGATTGGAAGCTACCGCCAACTGGCTATGTCGCTGAATGGATTGAAAGTGACAGTGATCGTCCATGGCCACCGATAGGCTAAGTAACTTAAGCAATACTATTTGATAACAATACACTATATAAAAAAGTATAATAAATGGTAGTCTATTAGTCAGTCAGTTATTTACTATGACAAAACGCTAATAGGAGAACCATATGATTAACACAACAGATTATGTCGGTACATTATTTGATAATAGTGAATCAAACCCAAGCAAAATTACCCTAGCTTTCACGATGGCAGGCGTGGCGCTTAAAAAAGGTCATTCTGCCTCAGTGATATTGATGGTTGATGCGGTGCATTTGGCATTGCCGAACGCTTTAGATAACGTCAATATTGGCGCACCATTTGAACCTGCTGGCGAGTTGTTAGAAGCCTTTATAGAAAAAGGCGGTCAAGTATTGGTCTGTAGCGCGTGTATGAAACATGGTGGCGTAGAAGAATCGGCCATTGATAAACGCTTCACGGTCATCAGTGGTGATGATGTGGTTGAGCTGCTGATGAATGCGAAAGGGTCATTGCAGTTGAATTAAGCTTTTTTAATAGTTCTAACACTGAGCTAGTTCTCTTGACTGTCTTTTCGATGGTTTTGAGAACTGGCTCTTTTTTTGTCTTAAGATTTGATTCTGAGCCATTTCGCGTGCTTATCTAGATGAGTATAATAATAATGAGCGTCCTTAGCCTCCAATAGGTTGAACACTTAACGATTAAAGAACTATAATCAATTATCTTACTTCTTAAGTGAATAACCATGAGTTTACAAACAAACCTAAAAGGACGATTAAGGAATACAAAACTTCCTAAAAGCCATGCCTTAATGCCTGTTTTTGAAGCTATAGTTAACTCTATCCACTCTATAGAAGATAGTTTCGATGACATAAAAAAAGGAAAAATCACCCTAGAAATTGTACGCAGTTCACAAGCTAATTTGAGCGAAGACTTTGGTTCACTTCCACCAATCATTGGATTTAAAATTTTTGATAATGGTTGTGGATTCAATAAGAGCAACTTTGAATCTTTTCAATTACTAGATACTGAGCACAAAATCGGAAAAGGTTGCAGGGGAATAGGTAGACTTTTATGGCTTAAAGTTTTCCAACAAGCTCATATTACTAGTACTTTTATAGAAGAAGATAAAAAGTACTCGAGAAATTTTACATTTTCTGAATTAGGAGTTGATCCGATAAAAAGCATTCCCGTTGATGCATGTGATGAAGTTGTTAATACTTGTGTTTACTTAGAAAATATATTTGATGAGTATCTTAAGAGTATCCCTGTTACTCTAGAAAAAATAGCTATGTCTCTTTTGGAGCATTGTGTATGGTATTTTGTCAGACAAGAAGGATGCCCAGACATAATCGTTAAAGATCGATATACAACCCAAGATCTCAATGAGCTTTATGACAAGCATATTACTCTAATAGCTCGGCACGACAACTTTACTATAAATGATTTCGACTTCCAACTAACCCATATTAAGTTCAGAGAAAGCAGAGTAAACAAGCATCAGTTGGCATACTGTGCTGCTGGTAGATTAGTTAAAGAAGAAAACTTAGATAACAAGATTACTGGACTATTCGGGGCTTTGAATGATTCAGGTGGGGAGTTCTTTTACACATGCTATATTACTTCAAAATATTTAGATGATAGAGTTCGTCCTGAACGTACTTCTTTCGATATCGCTGAAAAAACTAACGATATTTTAGATAACACAGAAGTCACTCTTAGTGACATCAGAAATAACAGTATCGAAAAATCAGAAAACTTTCTTTCATCTTATTTAGAAAAAAATAAAATTGAAGCATTATCTCATACTAAGAACTTTATAAATAGCAAAGCTCCCAGATACAAACCATTAATTAAATATTTTCCAGAGAATGAACTGATTATTGATCCTAATATCCAAGATAAAGAGTTAGAGAAAAAACTACATTCAATGTGGTATGACGTTGAACAACAGATATTAGAAGAAAGTTATAAATATCTTAGTAATGAATCTGTAAATATAGAGAACTATGAAGAAAAGTTAGCTTCGTACTTAAATAAGGTGGCAGACTTAAAATCTTCTGATCTTGCTAGTTATGTTTTACATAGAAAAGTAGTATTAGATATACTTGAAAAAGCGATCGGTCACAATGAACAGGAAAAATACTACAATGAGAATGTAATCCATGAGCTGATAATGCCTATGGGTAGAACATCAGAGCAAGTTAGATTTGATAAGCAGAATCTATGGTTGATAGACGAAAGACTAGCTTTCCATAACTACCTTGCGTCGGATAAAACGATAAGATCAATGACTATAAGCGATAGCCAATCTAGAAAAGAACCTGATATTCTTAGTCTGAAAGAATGGAACAGCCCTTTTTTGGTCAATGATAAGGTCAATCCTCCATTAGCTGCAATAACTGTTATCGAGTTAAAAAAGCCTATGCGTAATGATATGAAAGATTCTGAAGATAAGGATCCTATACAACAATGCTTAGGTTACTTAAATAGAATTCGTAAAGGCGAGGTTAAAACTTCAAATGGTTTAAGTATTCCAGCGCCAAATGATAACATTCCAGGTTACTGCTATATATTAGCTGACTTGACTCCTACAATGATAGAAAGATGCAATATGGCTACATTAAAGAAAACCTCTGATGGCATGGGGTACTTTGGTTATAACGATAACTATAAAGCCTATATTGAAGTAATTTCGTACAATCAGTTACTATTATCAGCAAAAGAAAGAAATCGAGCATTTTTTGACAAGCTCGGATTAGCATCGAATTAGTTTTTGGAAACCTTGTTTACTTTGAGTAACTTAGTTACAAAACCATAGTCAACTATTTTAACTACAACTTCGTAGTCAAAACCCACCCCTTATATTCAGCAACTAAATACACATTATCTAACACGCACGCCGTTCAGCTTTGTTAAAGTAAGTCATGAAAATTTTCTAATAATACCATTCCTAAAAATCCGAGTAGCAAGGAAAACGAGTGCAAGTACTACATTTGGTAGACTAAGCGAGTTTGACACCGCTAATCGTATTTTTGGGTTTGGTATAAAATAAAAAGGAAGCCCGTCATGACCTTACTTAACACCCTTGATTTAACCTATCCTATCGTTCAAGCGCCCATGGCAGGCGCAACCACACCTGAGCTGGCGGCGACGGTGAGTAACTTTGGTGGACTGGGGTCGTTAGGGAGTGGGACGACGGCACCAGATGTTTTGCATGAGCACATTAATAGCCTTAAATCGCTCACCGATCGCCCTTTTATGATTAATCTAATGGTGTTATCTGAGCGCGATTCTAATACCTTGGATAGCGAAATTCCTACTTGGTTGAGCCAGTACTATCAAGTAAATGACATAGACATGGCGCTACCTGAGCGCCCAGCGCCAAACTTTGCAGAGCAGCTACAAGTGCTCTATGACAATCCTGTCCCTGTCGCCGGTTTTACCTTTGGCATTATCAGCACCGAACAAGTTGAGCGCCTGCAGAGTCTAGGTACGCGCATCATCGGTACTGCCAATCATCCATTAGAAGCGAAAGCATGGGCAGAGGTTGGTGCAGATGCGGTATGTGTACAAGGGGTCGAAGCGGGTGGACATCGCGGTGGCTGGCTCGCGCAAAGTGAAAATGATCCATTGGGATTATTGACGCTGATTAGTCAAACGCGCGCGTGTACCGATATTCCGTTAATCGCAGCAGGTGGCATCATGACTGGGCAAGCCATCAAAGCGATTCAAGCAGCCGGTGCTGAGCTGGCACAAATAGGTACGGCTTTTTTGACCACCGATACATGCGGTATCAATGATATTTATAAGCAAGCGCTACTCGATGCCAGTCAAGATAAACGCAGTGCTGAGACACGCTTGACGAGGCTGTTTTCAGGTAAGCAGGCACGCGGTTTATTAAACGATTATCTGCGTGACTTTGCGCAATTTGAAAGCACGCATGAGCTGCCGCCTTACCCGCAATTAAATGCGATGACCAAAGTTTTACGTGGCCATGCGACCAATAATCTTGACCCAGAGCATCAGTCTTTATGGGCAGGACAAGGGGTAGCCTTGGTCAGACAAGAAAGAACGATTGATTTGCTAGAGCGACTGGTGAAAACGTTATAGTTTGATTGACGTCAGTTAGGTTCTAATCCAGCATTTTAATTTTGCAATTTTTTAACACTTTTTAGGGTTAAAAGCCCAGCTTACAATAGCTAAATCTCAGGCCTCACTATGTCCAGTGGATTCACTTTAAAACAGATACAGTGCGACTGGGATGAATTTTTCGTAGCCTCTGTGATATAGTCAAATCATTCAAGTTATTACCCCCAAACAAAAAAAAGAAACACCAGACATTGATTCTAGTGTTCCTTTTTTTGAGCATAATTTTTCTAAATTACTACTTCTTTAGTCCTGCACGAAACGCTTTATAATCTTTCGCCGTATCTTCCACCGCTTCTACCATCGGCACGTGACCCACTTCCGACATCATGATGACTTGTGCTTGTGGCATCAGCTCGCTCATTATTTTGGCAGTTTCAGGTTTTATGACCTTGTCCTCTTCTCCCCAAACGATTAACGTCGGAATATTGTATTGAGCGACCACTTTGGCGCGTGCCTCTACATTGTCTTCAATGATCTGCTTGAGTATCTTAGTATTTAGCGCCCGATTGGCGATGCTTTCTTGTGCAAAGACCGCTTGCACGCTTTTGGGAACATAAGGCGGCTTGTACATGACCGTCTTATACATCGCAAAATACTCTTCAGTGTTGTCAATCAATAACGGGCTATTATCAAGGTCTGACGCTTTGAACTCTCGTTGTGTCTCGGCTGACCAAAATCCGCCACTGTCCAATAACCATAGGCTTTTGACACTATTAGGATACATCGCTGCATAGGCGACACTGATAGCACCGCCCATCGAGTTGCCCCCGACGTGAATAGCGGATGCCAACCCTTTGGCTTGTAGCAATTCGTGCAGGCGCTTTGCTTGAGCATCTGCGCGGTAGTCTCCCTCTGATGGCTTGCTAGAGTTACCAAAACCTAATAAATCAGGGACAATCAGATGATAATCTCCTAATTTATCGGCAATACGGGTAAAGTTGTCTTTATTACCACCAAAACCATGAATCAATAATAAAGGCTCGCCAGCTAAGTTGCCGCCCTCTAGATAAGTCATCTGCTCGCCAGATGCCAGCGTCATAGCTTTGGTCTCAAGGTCTGATTTATTGCGCTCATACTGTACGAGCTTTTGGGTCGTGGCGACGGTAAAACTATTGGGCGTCGTACATCCCACAACAGAAAGAGTCAGTAGAGCAGCTAAACTCGTGCGCAGTAATGTCATTGAAACATCCTCGTTTATGGTTGGCAAATCATCTTGAATACTTAATCTTAGCATAAGCCCATTTATGGCAAATTGGTTTATGATTACGCGCAAGTCAATGTTTTTACAACAACGAGGATATTAAGGTATCTACTTTATTCAATCGATACTGTTCTATGCAATTGATAGTATTTTAAATCAGCGAATGGATGAAATGCGTTAGTCTTCACCCAGCAAGAATGCTACCGCCGCTGCCGCATGAATGGCCGTCGTATCAAACACTGGTATTGGGCTATCGGCTTGGCTAATGAGCAGTCCAATCTCAGTACAGCCTAATATCACGCCCTCTGCCCCTTGTGCGGCTAAATCCTTAATCACTTGGCTATAATACTGACGCGAGCTGTCTTTAAATTGACCAACGCATAGCTCTTTTTTGATAATCCGATGTACCTCTGTGCGCTCATCACTTTCAGGGATAAACACTTGCAAACCTGCGTCGATTAAACGCTGTTTATAAAAATCTTGGGTCATCGTAAACTGCGTACCTAATAATGCGATTTTAGTTAGCTTCTGCTTTTTGATAGCGTCAGTCGTCGCATCAGCGATATGAATCACGGGTACACTGGTCACGGCTTGCACGTCATCAATCAATTTGTGCATCGTATTAGAAGCAATCATTATCCCGTCTACGCCAGCGGCTTGTAAACGCTGAGCACTACTGGCCATTATTACACCCAGCTCAGCCCATTCATCTTGCTCTTGGAGCTCATTAATGGGGCCAAAGTCTACGCTATGTATGAGCAAATCTGCTGAATGTAATCCGCCCAGCTTATCCTTTATCCCTTCATTAATCAGACGATAATAGCTCTCGGTACTCTCCCAACTCATACCGCCGATGATCCCTAAGGTTTTTTGTTGAGAGTGTCGTTGCTTTTGAGCGGTCATTTTACTGCCTTATTTATTTGTGGTGATCGATTTTATCTTAGCAAAAATAGCATACTAAAGCCTGCTAATTTTTGAAAAAATGCTTTCTTAAGATAAACATTAGGGTCGTTAAGATATGGCGAACTTTGAGATGAGTAATAACGATTTTACCTGCTCGATTTCACAGAGTATGATAAACGCTGATAGCCAACTGCTTTGTCAGTTATGATCATTGATCATCTAAAAATTATATACATAATATATGCCAGCATCATAGGCTGAACATCGCGATAACCATGTAGGACAACCGAATACTATGGCCAACTTTCCCACTATTAGAATACGCACGCGCCGTAAGTACTACCGACTTATTTTTACGGGTTTGATGGCGATGATGATGTCGCTCATTATCTCGACGGCATTGATATTGGTCAAGGTAGGCTTTATAGATGGTTTCTTTATGGAGCTACTGCACTCATGGGGACTGGCCTTTGTTTTTGCGTGGCCCAGCGCTTATATCTGCGCCTACCTAGTGCAGGAGCATGTGTTGAGTAGAATTGAGTTTTATTGAGTTAAACGAGCCAGATAAATTTTAAACTTAAGTCCACCCCTACCATATAAAAACAGCTAAGATAAGCCACACCGTTTTTATATAGAGGGCGCTATGACTCAATCAAGGCGTACAATCGAGCAGTTGCTCAACCAAGGTACACTTCCTACAGAAAAGGCAGATACCTCAGCCCTACTTTTAGACGTTTATCCCAGCAAGCGCACTTGGCTGCAATTTTTTGATAAAGCGCTTTTGATTGTCGGTGGAGTAGCGTTGGTACTTTCGCTGGTTTTCTTTATCGCCTATAACTGGCTATACATGGGTAAATTAGCCAAGTTCGCCTTAGTCGAAGGCGCTTTGGCCATTACTATCGCGCTTTATGTAGCGCTGTCTTTTCGTCAGCGCTTTGCCTTTATTCGGCAGTTGTTATTGCTCATCGCTAGTATTATTACGGGTAGTTTATTGGCGCTATTTGGGCAGGTGTATCAGACTGGTGCGGATACATGGCAGCTATTCTTTGGTTGGGCAGTATTAATCATACCTTGGGTCATTATCGCCCGTTTCCCTGCACTTTGGCTGCTGTGGCTTGGGCTGATTAATACTGTCACTTTGTTTTATATCGATACGTCATTGTTTTTTGGCATAGATTACTATTACCAAGACTTTTGGCAATTCACCTTAATCACAGTTATTAATGTTATCGCTTTTTATTTATGGCTGATCTGCTTTGAAGACAAACGTGATTCAGGGCTTTCTAATTTAAGCCTTTCTGACTTGAGCCTTTCTAGCGTTACTACTGATATTGCTATCAATAGCAAATTCAATTCTTCAACTACTCTCCATACTGCCGCCAAATCCAGCCTACATTGGAGTACCTATGTCGTCGGTCTACTCAGTACGTATACCATCACTTATCTAACGATAAGCACTTTTTTTGATAATAAAAATATTCTGCTGTTCTTAGTCGCGATTTCTTTATGGCTAAGTTGGTGTGTGTTTATGCATTGGCGGTTCCGCAAGCGTACGACTGATTTGCTGATGTTGACTTACCTGTCAGGCTCAGTGATTGCGGTTGTTGTCTTTATTTTAGGCAAAGCACTGCTGAGTGATTTTGACGCTGGCGGTTTCTTATTGTTAGGGCTGGTACTGATCGGTATGAGCTCCTATGCCGTCGTCTGGCTACGCAAAGTTGCGCGTCTTAAAAACGAGAACAATTTGCCCCATACCACCGTTAAAAGGGAGCAATTATGACTAATGATATGAACGATGAGCAACGTCGTAGCCTTTTGCTATTACAACAGCACGGATTTATTAACGAGCAAAATAGGAACGATAGCTTGTTAAACCAAACTGAATCTGAAGAGCATACTCCTTGGTTTATCAACATCCTTTTTGGTCTTAGTGGGATATTTGCCAGTTTATTATTCATTGGATTTTTGACGTTAATATTATTTGAGACTGAGATTTTTGACAGTATCATTGGAGTATTGGTTACTGGCGGCATATTGAGCGCTATTGGCTGGTCTTTATTTTATAATGCCCATTTACGTCATAGCCCATTCTGGAACAGCTTAGCCTTTGCGATTACTATCGCTGGTCAAGGTTATATCGCCTTTGCCTTATTGACTAATGAGATTGAACAGCCCGTAAATGTAATCATCCTATTACTTATACAGCTGTTTATGACAATCGTCATGCCCAATTTTATTTACCGCCTATTAAGCGCTATGGTAGCGCTGGGCTGTGTAATCTATCTACTCAACTTCTATCACCTGCCCGAGTTAAGCTTAGGGCTACTGGCGCTTATGACTGTCGTTGCCAACTTACAACGCTATTCAATATTACAGCGCATTTCTGTTAAATGGCGATCGGTGGCCTTTGATATTAGCAAAGCGCTCTCCTATGCCAGCGCTTTAGTGTTGCTCAGCGTTTCGGTCTACTTTATCGCGGCTGAATATGGAGGTAGCCCTGCTAGCTTTGGCAGCCTTGATAATTATGGCGACACCTTTAGCTATAATTACTACCTCGCACAAGGTTTACTGACGCTTGCCAGCCTTTATGCTGCTTTGCTTATCCTTAAGCGCTATTCAGTCAAACGGCTGTCAGCGGCAGGAGTCATCATCACTTTTGCCATCGTTATATTAGGTGCTATGTCAATCTATGTCTCAGGATTACTCGCGACCAGCCTTATCATCGTCATCGCGATTGCCAATAGCCAGCGGGTGCTATTAGGGCTTGGCATAGTGGCGTTGGTGAGCTATGTCTTTTGGTATTATTATCAGCTTGATACGTCCTTGCTATTGAAGTCCGCTTCGATGCTCACCATTGGTATCGGCTTATTACTGATGCGCTGGCTGCTGATTAAACGTTATTTTGGGATTAGCAAAGGGATTAGCAAAGGGATTAGCAAAGGGATTAGCAAAGGGATTAGAAAAGGGATTAGAAAAGGGGGTGGTGAAGCATTGGTGGCTAACGAGAAGGAGCGCTTGTCATGAATAAAAAAAATGATTCATTGCTAGGGCAAAAGTCTGTAGCCAAGCCGCTACCATGGTGGCAAAAGCGTACATTCACCATCAGCGTTGCGCTACTGGGTTTGATTATAATATTAGCCATAATGACCATTAATGTCGCAAAGTTTGAGACCCATTTGGCTACTGGTGATACCGTGCTATTAGAGCTTGCGCCCATTGATCCGCGCGGCTTTATGCAAGGCGATTATATGACCTTAAGCTATGCGTTAGAGCGTGATGTGTTTGACCAATTAAACGAGAGACTTCCAGAAAACGAATACTATATTAAAGCTAGTGAAGGCTATGTCATCGTCACTTTAGATGAAAATAACGTCGGTACATTCAGCCGTTTAGTCGATGCTAAGCCGGACAATGTAGCATCGAATGAAATAGCGCTTCACTACCGCGTGCGCAATAACAAATTGAAGCTGGCGACCAACGCTTTCTTCTTCCAAGAAGGTCATGCTGAAGCGTTTGAGATGGCAGAGTATGGATTGTTTCGCGTGAATGATAAGGGCGAGCCGCTACTCACAGATATGGTTGATGGAGTGTTTAAAGTGATTGAGCCTGAAGTTAAGAGTGTTGAAAATGAGGCAATACAAAATAATCCTCAAGGTTAGGGTCTGTTGAACATTCAAATAAGAGTAAGCAACAACATCACTTAACCAAAGTAATATTGAGGTACTTAAGCATCCCTTGTTACTGTAGATCTTGGCTTATGACTAGGGCGCATCCTCATTTTTAATATGAGGACATGCCCTAGCAGCCATGACCAATCCCTATACATAATCAAAAAAATATCGTTGATTCAACATAATTTGGATACAAGAAAGGCGAGTGAAAGTACTACAAGTAGTAGACTAAGCGAGCCTGACGCTGTATCTGACTTATATAGGATTGACTACACTCAAAAATAAATAAAGGAATACCTTATGCGTAGTGCAACTTATAGCAACTTTGGCAAACCCACGGAAGTCCTCAGTTTAGGCGACAGTCCTACTCCAGAACCCAAAGCCAATGAGGTACGCGTCAAAACCACCCTCGCCTCTATTCACAACCATGACCTGCTCACTATTCGCGGTCAATACGGCTTCAAGCCAGAACTGCCAGCGATTGGTGGCTCTGAAGCAGTTGGTGTCATCGATGCGGTTGGCAGTGAAGTCAAAGGCTTAAAAGTCGGACAGCGTGTGGCAGCAGCGAGCGTACAAGCGACGTGGGCGGAATACTTCGTAGCGTCAGCCGATATGATATTTCCTGTACCCGACAGTCTGAACGATGAGATGGCTGCGCAACTTATCGCGATGCCGCTCAGCGCTCTGATGATGATTGAATTCCTAGAATTACAACCGGGTCAATGGGTCATCCATAACGCTGCTAATGGCGCAGTCGGCAAGTCGCTTGCGATGCTGGCAGCGGCGCGCGGTATCAAAACCATTAACGTGGTGCGCAGCAGTGACGCAATAAAAGAATTGGAAGCGTTGGGGATCAAAAACAATATCAACACCTCAGATGAAGACTGGCAGGATCAAGTCCGTCATATCGTCGGTGATGAGGCCATCAGTGCAGCGGTTGATTCCGTCGGCGGTGAGAACAGTGGCGAGCTATTATCCTTGCTGGGCCATTATGGTACTTTGGCCTCTTTTGGTCTGATGTCAGGTAAGCCCATGGCCATCAATCCTACTGATATGATTTTTAAACAAGCCATAATGAAAGGCTTTTGGGGCAGCAAGCTCAGCCAAGAGATGAGCGTGAAGCATAAGCAGCGTCT
Organism: Psychrobacter sp. Pi2-51; assembly: GCF_904846665.1. NCBI lineage: Bacteria > Pseudomonadati > Pseudomonadota > Gammaproteobacteria > Moraxellales > Moraxellaceae > Psychrobacter > Psychrobacter sp. Pi2-51. The sequence goes on along the minus strand of NZ_CAJHBP010000002.1, from coordinate 33,894 downwards.
AGTAAATGAGCTCATTGAACGGGCGGTCGATGGCAAATTAAAGCTACCTGTTGAAGCTACTTTTGATTTGGCAGATATCACCAAAGCGGTCGATGGCGAATTGCAGTCGGGTAAAAAAGGTAAAGTACTGCTAAAGCCTTAAACTGTCGTTAACTTGTCATTTAGCCAGCCTTACTTTTATTGATAATGGCAGCGTTCTTTACAGTGAGAGCGCTGTCATTTTTTATGAGCAGTTTTTTATAGCTTACCGCTTATAACTTACCTAGTAGTATATTGATAAACAGCGGGCAACGTTCATTTACCAAAGTCAGGTTGCGGGTATCAAGCCCTACTTGCTAAGGTTGATGAGTGATTAATCACCATCATTTAAAGATTAATAATTAACGATAGCTATCTAACAATAAAAAAGGATATAAGTATGCGCAGCGTAACCTACAACGAATTTGGCAAACCGTCAGACGTACTAACGATCACTGACAGCCCAATGCCAGAGCCAAAAGAAAACGAAGTCCGTATCAAGACTATTTTATCCTCCATCCATAACCACGACCTCATCACTATCCAAGGCCAATATGGCACCAAGCCAAAACTGCCCGCTCTTGCTGGTAGCGAAGCCGTGGGTACTATTGATGCTATCGGCACTAGCGTCAAAGGTATGCAAGCGGGTCAACGTGTGGTGGTCACCGGTGTCGAAGGCACATGGGCCGAGTACTTCACCGCGCCTGCCAGCAGCGTCATCCCTATACCGGACGCCATCGATGATGAAATGGCCGCGCAGCTTATTGCCATGCCGATGAGCGCCTTGATGCTCATTGAGTTTTTAGAACTAGAAAAAGGTCAATGGGTCATTCAAAACGCCGCCAATGGCGCAGTTGGTGAATCGCTTGCGATGTTGGCAGCTGAGCGCGGTATCAATACCATCAACGTCGTGCGTAGTAAAGAGTCAGCAAACGAGCTGACCGAGATTGGTATCACCGAAAACAACGTGGTGAGCGATGATGACTGGAAAGATCAAGTCCGTCAACTTATCGGCGATGCAAAAATAAGCGGTGCGGTCGACTCTGTCGGCGGTCAGTCTGGTGGTGACTTACTAAGCTTGCTCGGTCATGGCGGCATCATAGCAGCAGTGGGTGCGATGTCTGGTCAGCCACTCGCGCTCAATCCGACTCATCTCATCTTTAAGCAAGCGACACTCAAAGGATTTTGGGGCGGTGCATTGATGCAAAAGATGGATGCAGATAATAAAAGCCGTTTAATAAAAGAGCTTATCGAGCGCGCCGCTAGCGGTAAGTTAAAGCTACCAACAGGCGGCATTTATACGCTGGACAATATTAACGAAGCGGTATCTGGTAAGGTACAATCAGGCAAAAAAGGCAAAGTATTGATTAAGCCTTAAGCTGCTGGTTTAAGAGATTCGTTGAAAATACATTCAATACAAAAGCAATAAAATAGGAATAGTATCATGTCTAATAATAAAACCTTTAAAGCCTTAGTCGTCCAAGAAACCAGCGACGGTGAATTTAAAAAAAGTATTCAAGAGCGCAATGTCAGTGACTTGCCAGAAAACGACTTACTCATCGAAGTACATTACTCATCGTTGAATTTCAAAGATGCAATGTCAGCATCGGGCAATAAGAGAATCACTAGAGAGTATCCACACACTCCTGGTATCGATGCGGCAGGCGTCGTGGTCAGTGATAAATCTGGCACGTTTAAAGAGGGGCAAGAAGTCGTGGTCTTTGGCTATGATCTCGGCATGAATACCGATGGTGGCTTGGGGCAAATGATTTCTATCCCTGCCGATTGGGCGCTTCCCTGCCCGTCGTCGCTGACATTAAAAGAAGCGATGATTTACGGTACGGGCGGTCTAACCGCGGCATTAAGTGTGCAAAAGTTAGAAAAAATGGGCGCAAAACCAAGCGATGGCCCAGTCGCTGTCACGGGTGCAACGGGTGGCGTGGGCAGCATCAGTATCGCGATATTGAAGCAGCTCGGCTATGAGGTCATTGCATTCTCAGGTAAGCCTGAGCAAAGCGAGCACTTAAAGGCATTGGGCGCAAGCGAAGTACGTCATCGCGATACCATCAATGAAATCGGTAACAAGCCTGTCGGCCGTGAGCTATGGGCAAATGCCATTGATACCATAGGCGGCGATTACTTAGCAAACTTGCTCAAGCAAACCAAGGCGGGCGGCGCGGTAACCAGTTGTGGTTTGGCGGGCGGCGCTGAGTTTTCGATGTCTGTGATACCTTTTATCACCCGTGCGGTGTCATTATTGGGTATCGATTCGGTATATATTCCACTGGCTGACAAAGAAGCCATTTGGCAGCGTGTCGCGACTGATATGAAACTACTTAATTTAGAGAGCTATGGCGAAGAGATTACGCTTGAACAAACACCTGAATACTTAGATCGCTTTATGGCGAGCAAGACGGTTGGGCGTTATGTAGTGAATGTGAAGGGTTAGGTTTTTAAGAGCTAGTTTTATACATAAAAGGCAGCATCTCTTTTGAGGTGCTGCTTTTTTTATTTTTTAAAAGATTATTGTTTGATATCGAATACAATGTTTTTAACGTCAAATTCGTTACAGTTAATTCTTGGCGTCTCTAATCCTTCAATATTATAGAAATTGGACATTAGCTTTATTGCACTAGCAAAATTATCTTCAGTCGGCTCTAGTATTTCAGAGTAAATAGATAGTTTGTCTAATTTAAGGGTGGTACTCAATGTTCTAACCACTGAGTCTTGAACATTCGAATGCAAATACTCAATATTATAATCAATGGTCACTGATATATAACCATTCTCTACCTTTCCAAAAGTTAGCTTTGATACAGATACAGGATGATGTGTCCATAATATATAAACTGAAGCATCGATATAATTTTTCTCAGGATAAATCGGAAAATCAAAAGCTCGATTTTCGAGCTCCTTTAGATCATTGATGTCAAAACTTATGAAATCTAAAATCAAAGAAGTATCAATAACTTCATTATCAATTTCAAACGTGTCTAGCTCAACTTCTATACTATAAAATAGTGTCATAGGAATGTTGACATAGTCATTCTCAAATATTAGACCATCTATTTTTCCACCTTTTGGTACGACTAGATCATAGTTAAACGGTTTATTCTCTTCGTTATCCATTTGAGATAGTCCTATATATACTTAAAATAAGAAATAGTATATTTGATATTTATTTGAGTATTACTAATCGTAGTTTAAAATTCAACTTAAATTTATAAAACACGGAGTATTTGATGCCACTTCAAATGGCTAGCGAGCTTAGATTTCCAATGGGCGCAACAACAGCTTTAAGTGATAATGCTGTAAATGATTTTATGGTACTACTTGGGAGAATTTCAGGGCCTACAAGTCGATACCAGATAGTTGAAGTATTAAAACAATATTTTTGTAAAGCGTCGGGAAGTTACTATGCACGCAGCTCTTCTCTAGATTGGGCAGAATCTGACATGATTACTCAAGCATATGATGCAGCTAAAGACGCACCTAACTTTATAGCAGCTATATATGAGGCTTTAGAAGAACTAGAACGTAAAAATGCTGCTGTACCGAAAGTACAACATATTAATCAGATTTTGAAAAACAACAATGCTCAGTATGAAATTATTGGTGATCAATTAATCCAAAATACAGGGAATGTGTCTACTCCAGAATTTAGTCAGTCCGTATCAACTACGGTAATGAGAGCTTTAGGTGATGCAAAGGCTTTGACAGGAACTGTAGATTCATCTAGCGCAATTGATCGCGCTCATACAGCGCTTCATGGTTACTTAGTACAACTTTGTATAGACAACAGTATCAATCTGCCAGATGATCCGACAGTATCTAAAGCTTTTAAAGAGCTTAGAAGCTTTCATCCTGCGTTACAAGCTTCTGGCAACAGGTCTGAGGAAATTACTAGAGTCTTACAGTCTTTTGCTAATTCAATTGATGCTTTTTCTACCTTAAGAAACAAAGCTAGTCTTTCCCATGTGAATGAACTTTTAGATGTGCCAGAAGCAACTGCTACAGTTAATGCAATGTATACTATATTTAGATATATACAGGATTCCATGCACAGAAAAAATATTGAACTTATTTAATCTTGAAAGTAGATTTTCAAACCAAAAAAACACCCAACCAAGTTGAGTGTTTTTTCATTTACGACAAGCTGTATATCAATTCAAAAAATTTGAGTAGCGAGGAAAACAAGTAATAGCACTACATCAAGTAGGCTGAACGAGTTTGACGACGCTAATCAGATTTTTAGTTTGATGTTATTCCCATTCAATCGTCGCAGGTGGCTTACTCGAAACATCGTAAGTCACACGTGATACTTCAGCGATTTCATTCATAATGCGGTTCGATACGGTCTCAATCAAATCATACGGCAGATGCGCAAAGCGAGCCGTCATAAAGTCTACAGTCTCAACTGCACGTAGCGCGATTACCCACGCATAGCGGCGGCCATCACCGACCACACCGACCGATTTAATGGGTTGGAATACCGCAAATGCTTGTGCAGTCTTGTCGTACCAGCCTGATTTTTCTAGCTCTGCCATGAATATCGCATCAGCTTGACGCAAGATATCCGCATATTCTTTGGTCACTTCACCAAGGATACGCACGCCCAAACCTGGACCTGGGAAAGGATGGCGATAGACCATTTTGGCTGGTAGACCCAAAGTAACACCGAGTTTGCGGACTTCATCTTTGAACAAATCACGTAATGGCTCAATCAGCTTAAATGCCAAGTCATCTGGCAAACCGCCAACGTTATGATGGCTCTTAATCACGTGTGCTTTGCCTTGATGTGATTTAGCTGATTCGATAACGTCAGGATAAATCGTACCCTGCGCCAAGAACTCAACGACTTTACCATCGCTCTGCTCACTCACTTGACGCGCGCTCTCAGCGAATACGTCGATGAACGTTTTACCAATGATTTTGCGTTTCTTCTCTGGATCAGACTCGCCTGCCAATGCATTTAAGAACAAATCTTCTGCATCAACACGAATCACTTTAACGCCCATGTTTTCTGCAAAGATTTGCATGACTTGGTCGCCTTCGTTCAGACGCAGCAAGCCGTTGTCTACAAATACACAGGTAAGCTGATCGCCGATCGCTTTATGCAATAACGCTGCGACCACTGAGCTATCGACACCGCCTGATAGACCTAGCAATACTTGCTTGTCACCGATTTGCTCTTTTAACTGGGCGATACGCATATCAGCGATATTGTCTGGCGTCCAATCGCCTGCACAGTCGCAGATTTGATGAACGAAACGACCAAGCAACGCTTGACCTTGCAAGGTATGGGTCACTTCTGGATGAAACTGTAGACCATAATATTGCTTGTCATCATTGGACATAATCGCAATCGGACAGCTTGGCGTACTCGCGACGATGTCAAAGCCTTGTGGTGCTTCAATTACTTTATCGCCATGACTCATCCAAACATTGAGCGTGCCAGCCGCATCTTCGATACCATCGGTCAAGGTAGAAGTGCCATTAATGTTGATCGTCGCTGCGCCAAACTCATGGATATCACTGGCATGAACCTGCCCGCCAAAACGATCTGCCATCGCTTGCATACCGTAGCAAATACCCAGTACTGGTACGCCCAAGTCAAACACCGCATCGTTGATACGTGGGCTATTCTCTGCGTGTACGCTCTCAGGGCCGCCTGACAAGATAACGCCTTTGGCACCAAAATCAGTAATGCGCTGAGTGTCGATATCAAAGGGTAGCATCTCACAAAACACCCCAGAATCGCGCACACGGCGGGCGATAAGCTGGCTGTACTGCGAGCCAAAATCGAGGATAAGAATGCGGTCTTGCTTGATAGTCGGTATTGCAGAAGTGGCAGCGGCAGTGGTCATAAATCGATGTCCATCAATAAATAAATTGGTGGCCTATTTTAACAAGTTTACGCTCTCTATTGGCTATTAGATGCGTAATTGTTCGCGATTATTGATGGTTATCGATAATTATTAGTGAATATTGATGATTATTCGCGAAAGACGATAATTTTTTATTATACAAATGACGAGTACTTATAAAATTTTTGTTTATATTGTGATATGCTCGAATGATAAGCAATTTGGCTTTAATACGATAGATTTAGTATCGTTAGCTCACGCTCATTACCAGACATTGAGCGGTCGCTAAATTGGCTCTAATAATTAACAGCAAACCTAAATAAAAGTGATAGTCGGTTCAAGATAATTTGGATACAAGGAAGACGAGTGAAGTGTCTACAGGATAGTAGACTGAGCGCGCCTGACCTCGCATCCGATTTATATAGGATTTGACTATATAATAAATCGAAAGGCTAACTCTCTATGAGCAAAATCAAATCCCTTATCCGTAAAAGTCCTGAATCTGACCAGTCTGAGCCTATCGCCGTAAATTCTGATAATAAAAATATCGATAACATCAGTGTAGATAGTGTCTCAAAAGATAATACCTCCTTAAATACCCCCATCGAGCAAACGCGATGGAATGGTTGGGGCAATGTCAGTATCAATAAAAAAGTCTCGCCACATGGCGCAAAATTGATCAAATCACACATCGGCAAAACCAACAAGCTAAAATCTGTGAGCTTGCAACAAGTGCTCAAAACTGTGCCCAAATCGCGCTTGCCTACTGCCCTTACCGATCTTGATACGGTGTCGGTCGATCAAGAAGTCAGGCTCAGACACGCGCGTGGGCAAAGCTTCCCCGATTGGATCGCTATGCATGGTGGCGACTTTGAAGTATTTCCTGATGGTGTCGCTTTCCCTGAATCGACTGATGATGTCGAAACCTTATTAAAGCTTGCCAGCGAGCACGACCTTATCGTCATTCCGTTTGGCGGCGGTACTTCAGTCGTCGGTCATATCAATCCACAAAAAGGCTCGCGTGCCGTATTAACTATCGCCATGAGCAAGATGGATCAGCTGATTGACTTAGATACCGAGAGTCAAATCGCGACTTTTGGTGCGGGTACGCAAGGGCCTGCGGTTGAGGCACAATTGGACGAGCACGGTTACCGTTTAGGACATTATCCTCAGTCTTGGGAGCTGTCAACCCTTGGCGGTTGGATCGCCGCGCGCTCTAGTGGTCAGCAGTCGTTGGGCTACGGGCGTATCGAGCAGATGTTTGCGGGCGGTACGCTAGTTACCCCACAAGGTGTGCTAAATATCGCTGATATACCAGCGTCATCGGCAGGGCCTGATTTGCGTGAGATGATGATGGGCACCGAAGGTCGTGTTGGCATCTTTACGACAGTCAAAATGCGCGTACAGTCACAACCAGAAGAAGAGCTATTCAAAGTTGCTTTTTTACCCAATTGGGCAGCAGGTAAAGCCGTATTAAAACAAGCGGTGCAAAGTAATATTCGCCTGTCTATGCTACGTCTAAGTAATGCGGTCGAGACCGATGCGCACTTGCATCTGGGCACTACACCTAGTCAATTCTTGGCTATTAGCACTTATCTAAAAGCGCGCGGACTCAGCTCAGATAAAGTCATGCTGACTTATGGCGTCTCAGGTGACAAAGCACAGAATAAATTGGCACTTACCCAGTTTAAAAAACTACTAAAGCAGCACGGTAGTGTCACTGGTAAGCTGACCGATATCATGGGCAATATCTGGGCACACGGGCGTTTTAAATTTCCTTATCTCCGTGGTACGTTGTGGGAAAAAGGCATCATGGTCGATACCTTTGAGACCGCGACCAACTGGATTAATATCGATGAGCAAATGGCGCAGATGCAGGATGCGGTGAAAACTTCATTAGCAGATGAAGGCGAAGAAGTGATGGCCTTTACTCATATCTCGCACGTTTATAAACAAGGTGCCAGTCTTTATACCACTTACTTCTTTAGAGCGGCAAAAGATCACGCTGCTACCTTAAAACGCTGGCAAAAAATCAAACATGCCGCCAGTGTTAGTTTGGCTAATGGTACAGCCACGATATCGCATCAGCATGGCGTTGGTCGTGATCACGCCCCTTATCTTGGCGCTGAAAAAGGCGCGCTTGGCCTACAAGTCACCAGTGATATGATTAAAAGCTTAGATCCTGAACAACGTATGAATCCGGGCGTTTTACTTGAAAAGTGATTGCTTAAAAAGAGGAACGATAAGTGCTATAGCAATATTTTTTACGCAGCCTCTATCTGGCGAAGCGCACAGCATGCAAGAAAAAACTATTGCTGTAGCACACCGTAATCATGACGCTTTTTTGTTTAAAACTGCCTATGTCATATCAATGGATAACTAAGATGAATCATCTATGAACCAAACCACACAACGTGAGCAAGCCCTAGCGCCCCTATCTCGATCACAGATTTGGGATATGCTCATTATTGGCGGCGGTATTACTGGTGCTGGGATTGCCCGCGAAGCAGCGCGGCGCGGCTTGGCGGTATTACTCATCGAGCAAAAAGACTTTGCTTGGGGCACGTCCAGCCGCTCTAGTAAAATGGTACATGGTGGGCTGCGCTATATTGCCTCGGGCGACTATAAAACGACTTTGCTTAGCGTGCGTGAACGTGAGCGCATGCTGAGTGAGGCTGGCGGCTTGGTCAACGAGATGCATTTCGTTATGCCGCATTATAAAGGCAAGTTTCCACCGCCATGGATATTTAATACTTTGCTTCGTGTCTACGATAAGCTAGCAGGCAAGCGCTATTTTACCTACTTTAAAAAGGACGCTTTTTTGCGTCTGAATCCTCATATCAAGCAAACGAATTTTTTGGGTGCCAGTCAGTTTAGTGATGCGGTGACCGATGACTCGCGGCTCGTGATGCGCGTGCTAGACGAAGCCATACATGACGGTGCACAGGCGATTAACTATTTAAAAGCTGAGACGTTACTCACTAATGAGCAGGGCTTAGTAATAGGTGCAGCGCTAAAAGATACCGCTGATTCAGATTCTATAACTGCTAACAACGCTCAGACTTATAACGTTCATGCCAAAGTCGTGGTCAGTGCGACGGGCGCTTGGGCGGATAACTTACGGATGCAAGCCAGCCAACAAACCGAGCAAACCTTTAATAAGCAAATTCGTCCGTCTCGCGGCAGTCACTTGGTGGTTAGCCAAGAGCGTTTACCGCTTACGCAAGCCTATACCTTTTTGCACCCTGTCGATAAAAGAGCAGTGTTTGTCTTTCCTTGGGAGAACCGCACCGTCCTTGGCACCACCGATTTAGATCATCCGCCATTAGGCGATGAAGAGGTCGGCATCACCAGCGAAGAGGTGGATTATCTGTTGACCGCGACCAACGATCTCTTTGATGACGTCAACCTAAACCAAGAGGATGTGATCAGCACTTGGGCAGGCGTGCGTCCGCTGATATCAGAAGGCGGCGATGGTAAGCGCGTCAGTCCGAGCAAAGAAAAACGCGACCATAGCGTGTGGCTAGATAACAACCTAGTGACCGTCAGCGGTGGTAAGCTCACGACCTTTCGCCTCATTGCGCTTGATGTCCTTAAAAAGTGTCAAGAAGTGCTCGCCCTTGATGAATCAGTTATTCAAAACAACAACCTAGACAGCGATCAAGTTTTTAGTAATCAAATCCCAACCAATCCTAAATTTGCGGCTTTACCAAAACCTTTACAACAGCGCTTACAAGGGTTCTATGGCAGGCAACTTGACAGCTTGCTTGAACTCGCCCACGACGAAGATTTAGCTTACGTCACCGATAGCAATACCATTTGGGCGGAGATTCGATTTGCCGCGTATTATGAGCAAGTGATTCATTTAGATGACTTACTATTGCGGCGTACGCGCTTAGGTTTGATACTACCGCACGGCGCGATGACGCCATTGATTAGCGCCAGATTGAAGCAAATCTGCCAAGAGGAGCTGGGATGGGATGAGCAAAGGTGGCAGCAAGAAGCAGAGCGTTATCAACAATTATGGCAGCGTTATTATCATCTGCCTGCGGCTTAATATTCTCAATTAACTTAACATTCGAAGTCAGTGCTACTGGAATACCTGCTTTTAAAACAAAAGTTACGCAGCCTCTGTCAGCGCCAAAGCAGATAAGACACAGCACGCAAGGAAAGTTTATTTCAGTAGCACGTTTTGACATTTACGATTATCACCACATAGTTAAGGACAACTATGACCACTCCTGATGACCCGATTTATTTCTTAGCTATCGATAACGGCACCCAAAGCGTTAGAGCGCTTATCTTTGATCAATTCGGCACTGAGATCGCCAAAGCCCGTGTGCCTATCGAGCCGTATTTCTCTAAGCAGCCCAACTATGCCGAGCAACATGCCGACTACTATTGGCAAAAGCTCAGCGAGGCATGTCAGCAGTTATGGCAAAGCTGCGATGTCACCCCAGCACAAATCGCCGGTGTCAGTCTCGCGACCCAGCGCTATACGATGATTTGTTTGGATAAGGATAAACAGCCGCTGCGCCCTGCTATCGTCTGGATGGATTTGCGCCGCGCTGAGACCAATGATATTGGTTTCCTAAATCCATTGACCAAAATCATCGGCATGGGCGAGCTAGTCTCCGAGGCGCAGCAAAAAGCCCGCTGTAATTGGCTCGCGCAAAACGAGCCTGAAATCTGGGCGAAGACTGCGCACTATGTCAATCTCTCCGCCTACCTCACCTACCAGCTCACAGGCGAACTCGCTGATTCGACAGGCCATTCGGTTGGCTACCTGCCTTACAACTTTAAAGCACAAAAGTGGCTAAAACCCACAGATCTCAAATGGCGCTTATTCAGCTGTACCCCCGATCAAATGCCCAAAATTATCTCGCCCGGTCAAAAGCTCGGTCAAATTAGTCTTCAAGCCGCCGAGGCCACAGGTATCCTTGAGGGCACACCGATGATTGCTGCCGCCAGCGATAAAGCTTGCGAAGCTCTAGGGGCAGCGGGTCTCGCTACTGATACGGCCTGCTTAAGCTTTGGTACCACTGCCACTATTAACACCATCTCTACCGATTACGTCGAAGTCCTCAAGCACATGCCCGCCTACACCGCCGCCGCGCCAAACTATTACAACCATGAGTATATGATCTATCGTGGCTTTTGGATGGTCAGCTGGTTTAAAGAGCAGTTTGCTCACTACGAGGAGCAGCTGGCGCAGACTCAAGGTATCGATACCGAAAAACTCCTCGATCAAGCGGTCAAAGACATTCCGGCAGGGTCTATGGGTCTGATGATGCAGCCATATTGGTCGCCCGGTGTTCGTCATCCGGGGCTTGAGGGCAAAGGCGCGCTCATTGGCTTCGGTGACGTGCACACGCGAGCGCACGTTTACCGCGCTATCTTAGAAGGGTTGGCCTACGAGCTTAAGCTTGGTTTTGATACCATTGAGAAGCGCACGGGCAAGCCCATCAAACACTTGCGCGTCTCTGGCGGCGGCTCCCAAAGTGACTCAGCCATGCAGCTCACAGCAGATATTTTTGGCATGCCCGCCTACCGACCGCATACTTATGAAGCCTCAGGCTTAGGCGCTGCCATCAACTGTGCGGTGGGTCTTGGCGTTTATCCTGACCATTTAACCGCGACACAAGCGATGACCCATTTGGGCGATGAATTCTTACCCATTGATGCCAATGTCCAGCTCTACAAGCGCTTGTATAATGAAGTCTATCTAAAGATGTACGAGCGCTTACAGCCCTTGTATCATAGTATTCAAGACATCACCGGCTACCCTGCCAAATAAGATAAAACGTCTGCGTCAGCCTAACCTTAATATTGATTAGGAGTGATGGCTTGCGTTGCTGTTTACTTGTCATCACTATTTAAGGCTGTATAAATACGGTTCAAGCCTTCTACCAACACCGCTTGAGGACAGGCCACGTTAATACGCATTTTAAGGTGTCCCTCATTACCATATTTGATACCAGAATTTAGCTCAACTTTAGCGTCTCTAAGCGTGTCATAAAGCGTCTGATCATCCTCGCCATATGCCGAGCAATCGAGCCAGATTAAATACGACGCTTCTGGGCGCATCACCTTAATTTTAGGTAAATGCTCTTCTAAAAAGTGAATCGTTAATTCGATATTTTTTTCAATATAACCAAGCGCCTGCTCAAGCCACTCATCGCCCTGTTCATAAGCACTACGCATAGCTGCATAAGCAAATAAATTCAGCTCATACTCGTCATTTAATTGCTGCCGTTGGCTGATTTTTTTGATTAATGACTCATCTTTAGCAAATATCAGTGAGCCTTTGATACCAGCGATATTAAAAGTTTTGGTCATAGAAGTAAGGCTTACTACGTTGTGCTCATAATCTTTTGCTAGCGTCAAAAAAGGCGTGAATGTGTAACCTTGTAAGGTTAAATCCTGATGAATCTCATCGCTGACAATCGCTACATTGTGCTTTTTGCAAACCGCAAGCAGTGCTGCTAGCTCCTCTCTCGCCCACACGCGCCCGCCAGGATTGTGCGGATTACAAAGGAGATAAAGCTTAACCTTATGCTCAACTATTTTGGCTTCGATATCGGCCAAATCAAGTTGATATTTACCCTCAATTTCTTTTAATGCAGAGGTCACTAGCTTGCGACCGTTTTGCTCCACCTTAGTCATAAAAGGGGTGTAAATGGGATCATTGACCAGTACCGCATCCCCTACTTCAGTAAATACGCTCATCATCAGCGCCAAGCTTGGCACGACACCGGGTGAGAACAAAATATGCTGCTCATCCAACCACAAATCATAACGACTACCATGCCAGCCAATAATCGATTTATACAAAGCCGCAGTAGGTTTGGTATAGCCCAATATGCCATGCTGCGCAATTTTCTCAATCGCGTCTAATATCGGCTGGGCGGCCTTAAAATCCATATCTGCCACCCATAGTGGAATCGTGTCATCGGTATAGTGCCATTTGACTGACCCCGTATCACGCCTATCAATTATCTCATCAAAGTTATATAGCACTGACATTCTCCTAACAGATGGTGGTCGCTTATTATAGTCTAGATAATAGCGTTGTCCTTACTGTTTGAATGATTAGGACACACCCTAGTAGTGTTAGTCTCTTTCAAACGTAATTATCTATTCATCGGCTTAAACGACCTTTGAGTAAATAATGCTAACAATAATTAAATTTTTATCAAATATTAATGTTACATTTATATTGCGAATTCTGAATAGTATCTAGGGCGTATGATCAATTAACACATGGATACATTTAGTGGTCTTAAAATGGCTAAATTTTGCCAAACATCGTCAGAAACCTTGTCAATATGTTCATATTTACGGCAATTTCTTTCTTGTTTGGCTGCAATTTTCCTCAGTTTAAGCCTCACAATCTAAATGATGACACGCCCTAGTCGTTTACGTCAGAGTACGCTGATATGACGAGCGTTAAGATAGACATTGACCTCTACCAACCAATTAGCCCCGAGGGCTTTTAAAAAAGGATATAGCATTATGAAAACGGATTTTCTACCATGCTCAGCACTAAAAATTAGTGCGCTTACCCTAGCCATTGCCGCTGCTTCTTTGAGTACTTCCGCTGTGATGGCGGCTGAATGTCAATTAGGCAGTGGAGACACAGGAGGCGCAACCAGCTTGGGGACAGATGCCCTAGCTTGTGGCCCGAACACCAGCGCCTTTGCCGACAACGCCACCGCAGTGGGTCAAAATGCGTTTGCGTCGGATGAAAACGCTGTGGCGATCGGTAACACTGCCTTCGCCTCTTTTGAAAATGCTACCGCTATTGGTGCGAACTCACAAGCTAACGGTGTCGACGCCGTAGCACTTGGCGGTGGTGTATCTGAAAATGGCTCGCGCGCAGGTGCTCAGGCATTAGGCAACTCGACAACTGCCATTGGTGGCGAAAGCTTAGCGAACACCCCAGGCGCAACCGCTTTGGGTTGGCAGGCAGAAGCTTCTGGGGATATGGCTACCGCAGTCGGTCATCAAACTACCGCATCAGGCGACCAAAGTTTTGCTGGCGCTGAAGATGCCGTGGCTTCAGGTACTAATGCGGTTGCGATAGGCAACACTGCCGTTGCTTCAGGCGATGACGGCGTGGCGATCGGCGGTGACAGAAGTGGTGTACGTCAGACGACTGCTTCGGGTACTTCTTCAACGGCTGTCGGTGCGCAAGCGCAGGCCACTCAAGCGGGTACTACTGCTGTGGGTTGGCAATCAACCGCTAGTGCCGAGCGCGCTCAAGCATTCGGTCATTTAGCCAATGCAAGCGGTGTACGCTCTACGGCAGTCGGTGAAGCAGCCGCTGCTAGTTCAGATAATGCTATCGCTATCGGTAACAAGTCAGTAGCCTCAGGCCTTGACGGCGTGGCGATCGGCGGTGACAGAAGTGGTTTACGCCAGACAACTGCTTCGGGTACTTCTTCTACTGCTGTCGGTGCGCAGGCGCAAGCCACTCAAGCGGGTACTACTGCTGTGGGTTGGCAATCAACCGCTAGTGCCGAACGTGCGCAAGCATTCGGTCATTTAGCCAATGCAAGCGGTGTACGCTCTACAGCAGTTGGTGAGGCAGCCGCTGCTCAAGGCGAAGCGTCGGTAGCGTTAGGTAATAAATCCGTGGCAGGTGGCACCAACGATACCGTCGCCATCGGTAACGCGGCAAACGCAGGTATGAACTCAGCCACTGCAGTTGGCGGTCAAGCCAATGCTGCAGGATTAGGCTCTACCTCTATCGGTTGGCAGTCAAAAGCAACTGCCGAACGCGCGCAAGCATTCGGTCACTTAGCCAATGCCAGCGGTGTACGCTCTACTGCTGTCGGTGAAGCAGCTACCGCAGCTGGTGCTAATGATACTGTCGCCATCGGTAACGCGGCAAACGCAGGCATGAACTCAGCCACCGCAGTCGGTGGTCAAGCCAATGCAGCAGGATTGGGCTCCACCTCTATCGGTTGGCAGTCAAAAGCCACGGCCGAACGCGCGCAAGCATTTGGTCACTTAGCCTCTGCAACTGGCCTGCGTTCAACTGCGGTTGGTGAAGCGGCCAGCGCTGAGTCAGACAACGCCATCGCTATCGGTAACAACTCAGTCGCTTCGGGTCTTGATGGCGTGGCCATTGGCGGCGATAGAAGTGGTGTTCGTCAGACGACTGCTTCTGGCACTTCTTCAACCGCCGTCGGTGCGCAAGCTCAAGCCACTCAAGCAGGGTCTACCGCAGTAGGTTGGCAATCAACTGCAAGCGCCGAACGCGCACAAGCTTTCGGTCACTTAGCATCAGCAACAGGGGTACGCTCTACGGCAGTAGGCGAAGCGGCAGCAGCGCAAGGTGATTCTTCTGTAGCGGTAGGTAATAAATCTAGTGCTAGCGGCGCAAATGCTATCGCTATCGGTAATGGTGCAACAGCGGCAAGCGACAACCAAATCGTCTTAGGTAATGCCGGTCAATTACAGGCCAGTACAGGATCACAGTCAGGCGCAACCAACATAGTCACTACCGATGCCAATGGCACGTTAGGCGCTAGCGTCTCTGTCAACTCTTTGGCTACCGCAAACCAGCTAGCCAACACGGATGCTCAAGTCGCCAACTTAGGCACAGCCTCAGTTAGCAATGCGAGACAAATTAACGATTTGCGCAACGAGTACAACCGTCAAGAAGATCGCTTAGATGAAGCGGAAGACGGTATCGCAATGGCGCTAGCGCTCGAGACACCAGTCATTCCTTCAGGCAAACGCTACGCCATGACCATTGGCACAGGCTATTACAATAGTGGCTCAGCACTGAGTACCTCGTTTGCTGGACGCGTGAATGACAGCATGACGATCTCAGCGGGTGCAGGATTTGGTCTTGATACTGGAAAAGTCGGAGCACGTGGCGGGGTAACCTTCGCTTGGTAAATGGCGCAAAAGTATCGACTCAACCAATCGCTATTTAACTCAATAAAACCTCGCGATTGCGGGGTTTCTTGCGGTATGTCTATTTTACTTATTACCGCACCTACTCTCTAATCAAACCAACCAGCCTTTTGGGCTTTTAAAAAGGATTTACTCATGAAAATGGACTTTCTACTACAATCAACGCTGAAAATTAGTGCTCTTACTCTCGCCATTGCTGCCACCTCTGCATGCACTGCTATGGCAACAGGCGCTGAGGCTCAGCCCGTTACTGCAAACGCTCAAATGATGGCAAACGCTAACTCTACTGCCATTACTTTAGGCAATAGTGCTATGTCTAGCGGCACTAACGACACAGTTGCTATCGGTAATATGGCCAATGCAGGTCTGAACTCAGCAACCGCTGTCGGTGGTCAAGCCAATGCCGCAGGTCTAGGCTCAACGTCTATCGGTTGGCAATCAAAAGCCACCGCCGAACGCGCGCAAGCCTTTGGTCATCTCGCCAATGCTAGCGGTGTTCGCTCTACCGCAGTTGGTGAAGCCGCTATGGCTGGTGGAACCAATGACACCGTCGCTGTCGGTAATAAAGCCAATGCAGGTCTGAACTCAGCAACCGCTGTCGGCGGCGAAGCCAATGCCGCAGGTTTAGGCTCTACCTCTATCGGTTGGCAATCAAAAGCCACCGCTGAACGCGCGCAAGCGTTTGGTCATATCGCCAATGCTAGTGGCGTACGCTCTACCGCAGTCGGAGAAGCGGCAGCCGCACAAGGTGCAAACTCGGTCGCGCTAGGCAATAAATCTATGGCAGGCGGCATGAATAGCATCGCTATCGGTAACGGAGCAATGGCAGCCAAAACCAACCAAGTCGTCTTAGGTAATGCCGGACAAGTACAGTCGAGTACCGCAGCACAGTCAGGTACGGTCAGAATCGTCACTATCGATGACAATGGCACGTTAGGCACTATGATGGTTGATTACTACCAAAAAGCTCGCTAATTATAGTTGAGTGGTCAACACTGACGCTGTTGTAGTCAGTCATACTAGCTACAACAAAAAACCTCGCGATTGCGAGGTTTTTTTGGGTGGTATGGTTAGTTCGTATGATAGAGGTTTGAAGTGCTGCGCTAGATTCTGTAGTTATCAAAGTTATTATGAAGCTGGAGCCAATCCTGCCATTCGCTATTATCTGCTTATCTAGGCGTGGCGCGGCCACGGTTTGGGGCATTCCTGTTTGGTCACGAGACTGCCCCAAAACCTAGCCTTCGCAACACGCCTATTCAAGCAGGATAGCCGCTACTGTCAGGGCTAAAACGCTTTTTAGGGCAACCTCTATAAATAAATCGAAATTTAGTTGAGGGGCGTGGTTTTATTAAGGCAGGACAACTTTCTTACAGAGGAAAAAGCAGAAAGTTAAACTAAATGCTTCAACTCAACCACACTAAATTTCAATCACATCTTTTACTAAAAGTAATAAAATCTGAATATAATAATTAAATAATTATCCTCAACTTAAAACTAAACTTATCTGACTAAAAAGCTTGTATATCACCTCATAGTTTGTTAAAAGTAATGTTAAACATTTGTGTTGCAAAGTGAACATAACAACTAACTCTAAGTAAACTGGAAACTATGAAAAATACACTAGAACTTAAAACTATAAGTGAATTACGCGACTATCAGTTTATTATTCCATCATATCAAAGAGGTTATAGATGGACTGAAATTGAAATATCAGAACTATTAAATGATATTGATAACTTCAAACCTCGTGCAATTGAGTCTGACCCTGATGATAGTACTTGGTATTGTTTGCAACCAATAGTAGTAAAAAAAGATCGGAATGGACATTTTGAGGTGATTGATGGACAACAGCGACTAACGACTATTCATCTAATATTATTCTGCTTAAATCGAGATTATGTAGTAGAAAAGAGAGATAAACTATTCAAGTTAGACTACGATACTAGACAAGATTCTGGGAAATTTTTAGAGGGCTTAGAGCGTCTTGAAGGTATTAATGAAGATAATATAGATTTCTACTACATCTCTCAAGCTTATAAGACTATTAACTCGTGGTTCGATAGAAAGTCAGAAGATCATTTTTTCGATAAATCTAATTTTTTATCGAAGTTTAAATTCCATTCAAGAGTTATTTGGTATGAAAGTATGGAAGATGACCCTATTTCTATTTTTACACGCATTAATATTGGGAAAATACCGTTAACTAATTCAGAGCTAATAAAGGCTTTATTCTTAAATAGTTCAAACTTTAATGAACAGAATAATAAGCTAAGGTTACGTCAATTAGAAATTGCTAATGAATGGGATAGAATTGAAAACTCATTACAAGATGATAAATTTTGGTATTTTTTAAATAAAGAAAAAGGTCTTACTAATCGTATTGAGTTTATATTTGATTTAATGAACGAAAACCCAGACCCTAATGATAAACTTACCACTTTCAGGTTCTTTAGTAAAAAATTTAAAAAACCAAGTAATAAAATTTTAGCAGATAACTGGGAAGAAATTAAAGATTACTATAGTAGGTTTTACGAATGGTATAAAGATAGAAATTTATATCACAAAATTGGTTATTTAGTTTCAGTTAAATCTACAAGCATCAATGAACTATACTTAGCGTCAACCACAAAAAAGAAATCAGAATTTGATGAATACTTAGATACTAAAATAAAAAATAGCTTGAAAAATATCAATATTTTAGATTTACAATACAGTGACAACTCTTATGTTAAGCAAGTTTTTCTTCTTTATAACATATTAACAATGTTATCAAGTGAACAAGACAACTCTTATTTTCCTTTTGACTTGTATGAAAAACAGAAGTGGGATATTGAACATATTACATCTATTAGAAACAAAGAGCCTGAGGAACAGTTTAGAAGACAATGGTTAGAGGATGCCAAAATATTTATCGATAAAAATCTATTAAAAGAAGAAAAGCAAGAGGACTTAGTAACACTTATCGATGATTGGCAGGATGCGGATGATACAGGATTTTCTATTTTATTCGAGAAAATAAACAACCATTTCAATCATTATATAGACTCAGAAGATGATATAAATAATCTCTCCAACTTAGCACTTTTAGACTCAGCTACTAACAGGAGTTATAAAAACGCTATATTTCCATTGAAAAGAAAAACTATTATTGATAGAGATAAAGAAGGCGCATTCATTCCAATATGTACTAAAAATGTTTTTCTAAAGTACTTTAGTAATTACCCACCTAAAATATCTTTTTGGACTCAAGAAGATAGAAAGAATTATGAAAACGATCTAACTAATACCTTATCTAAATATATTGAGAGCTAAACATGCATTCTGATTCTGACTACAAAGGGGATTTACTTACTTTTTTCGAACTTTTAGAAAAATACCCTGTGGAAGTACCTATAATTCAAAGAGATTATGCTCAAGGTAGAAAATCTCAGTCAAAAGTAAGAGAGAGCTTCTTAAAAGCTTTATATAAAAGCCTAAATAATGAAGAGCCACTCATGTTAGATTTCATATATGGAAGTCTAGATGAAGAAAAATTCCAGCCTTTAGACGGTCAGCAGAGACTCACAACCTTATTTCTGCTTCACTGTTATGGCTCTATAATTTGTGAAGTCTCAAATCAAGAAACAGAAATTCTAAAAAGATTTTCCTATGAAACCCGTATGACCTCAAGAGACTTTTGTAAAAAATTAGTTGACAATTTAGGTAACCTTTCACAAATAAATATTAATAAACAAGCTAACTCTGAAGTATTCGAACTTGGTAGTGTAATTACTGATTCTTCTTGGTTTTTTCTTTCTTGGAGAAATGATCCAACGATAGATGCGATGCTTACTACTCTTAACGATATTCATCATATGTTTTCTAATATTAAAAACCTTTGGAGAAAATTAACTCAGGAAAAAATAATTCAGTTTTATTATATAGAACTAGAGCACTTGGGCCTAACTGACGACCTATATATTAAGATGAATGCTCGTGGTAGACTCTTGACAACTTTTGAAAACTTTAAAGCTAGTATAGAAAAGAAACTGAGTGAATCTATATGGGAAAAAGATATAGACATTAAAGATACATTTAATATTAAAATTGATGGACAATGGACCGATCTCTTTTGGAATAACTTTAAAGTTGGAACATCTATTGATGAAGCATTCGTTAGATTCTTCGCATTTGTTTTCATGGTTGATTCAACTTTTAGTAAAAATCTTAACACAGACGATAGGAATGAGATAGTTAGACAGCTTCAAGATAATTCTCATAATATTTCTATTGAATTACTTACAAAGGATGCTTTTAAAAGATTAGTCAGCTATTTGAATATTCTTAATAGGGCATACCCAATAATTGTTGACAATGAACTTCATTTGGATTTTTTTAGACATAGTCCCGATAAAAACTTCCTACATGAAATGCTTACAAATACAAATGAAGTATCTTATACTCAAAAAGTCTTACTATTTGCTCAAATTCAATATTTCTTGAATCTTAATGACTTATCTGACTTTAATAGTAATTTTTATAATAACTGGATGAGAGTTATAAGAAATATAATTGCTCTTGGAGATGTAGATCAAAACGGCAAAAGGCCCGATATAATTCGTACCCATCAGGCTTTTCCTGGAGTCTTAAATCTTATTTCTGAAATATCTAATGGTAGTAATAATATTTACGAATATTTAGCTGATAATAGTAACAAAATAAGTTCGGCTTTTTCCAGAACTCAAGTTGAAGAGGAAAGAGTTAAAGCTTATCTAATATTATCTGATCCTAATAGGGAAAAGACTATATTAGAATTAGAAAGCACAGATATATTAAGAGGAAGATTGGAGTTTATTTTTTACTGTATAGATTTTAATCCAAACTTTGACTTAATTACAGACAGCTCTTTTAATGACAATAAGTTTAAAATAGTTGCTAAAACTTTTATTCAAAACTTAGGTAACGAAAGTTGTTTAACCAACAACCTCAGAAGAGCACTACTTACTATTGAAGTTGATAATGAATTTAAGTTCTATGACTATTGGCATTCTTATTGGTATCACCTTGAAAAAGATATGATAAAGAGAAAACTCGTGTCTAAGTACAGAGAAATTGAATATATTCTTCACTCAGATCATCGTGAATATTTTAAAAAACTCATACTTAGTCTTGAAAGCCAAGACTTAATAGATATTATTAACAATTTTTCTCCACTTGAGAGCTTTCCACAGTGGAAATTAATACTTATTAAAAATACATTACTGCTTGATAATTCGAAATCAAAATTTATCGCTATTTCAGATGATGATAAATTTTGTTATCTTTTAAAAAGTGCTAGGCCAAGGAACGCCGAAGGTAGTACTAGAATTCCACCTTTAAATTAATATTTTTAATTTAAAGGTGGAATCATTATGTTTCATAGCTGAACTATCTTAGCAAATCATGGGACTATCTATGCAAACGGTCTGTCCGTTTGCATAATACAATGAATTTAACGCCCCTTAAACTCAGCCTCACGTCTCTCAACCATCGCCATCACGCCTTCTTTTGCATCTTCTGAATGAAACAGCGGCGGCAGATAGCTATGAATATTCGCCAATGCAGTTGCAGCGCCATTTCGACTGGCATCTTGCGCTGATGACAATGCACCTCTCACACCTAGCGGTGCGGCTTTGCAGATTTCTTGTGCCAGCGTCAATGCTCGCTCATATTCAGACCCATTTGCCACCACTTCACTGACCAAATTCAGTCTATCAGCCGTCTGCGCATCGAATGCCTTACCCGTGAGTAGATACGGCATGGCTTTTTGCCAGCCTGCTGCTGCGACAAAGCGTACCGTCGCGCCACCAAATGGCATGATGCCGCGCTGCACTTCCATTTGGGCAAAGTTGCAGTTATCACTAGCGATGACCACATCACTATTTAGCATCAGCTCGATAGCCACAGTAAAGCACGTACCTTTTACTGCCACTACTACGGGCTTGGTACGCAATTTTCCGCTAATGCCCCACGGGTCGATTTGGTTATCGTCAAACTCAAACACACCGTCGTTTAGCTTGTCTTGCAGCTCTACCAAATCCAGACCTGCGGTAAAATGATCTCCATGAGCAAATATCAGCGCACAGCGTAAATTGTCATCTTCTTCATAGCGAGTGAGCGCTTCAGATAACTGTGCAATCATATGACTGTCAAAGGCGTTGCGTTTATCGGCACGATTTAGCCCGATCAGGCAGATATGGCCGTCTGTTTCTTGAGTGATGCGATTGTCTGTGCGGCTATTATTTTCCATAGTCATGGTCTTATCCTTTTTAGAATGCTAGTTTGCAGGGTTCACCCTATGCCAAATCAATATTGCTAAAGATTTATTCGACTTACTTTTAATATAGACATACGCCCTCTGCAACGCAAGCACCGTTTTCGCGTTGATGAATAGCTGACATCAATATTAGTTGACCTGATTTGCGATAAGTGCAACTATTATTAAAACTAAGACATGACTCAGAGTATTTTATGGAATTTTGGCACGGTTTTTTGCTGATCACTAGCGTCCATCTACTCGCTGCTGCCTCTCCAGGGCCTGATTTTGTCTTGGTATCACAGCAGACATTGGCAAAAGGTCGACGCACTGGTTTGATCTGTAGTCTCGGTATTACTATGGGGCTTGCCGTACATATTATATATTCGGTGTTGGGACTGGCGACGGTCATTGCACATTCGCAGCCGCTATTGACTGCTATCAAATGGTTGGGTGGTGGTTATCTGATTTATCTCGGTTGGCAAGGCATCCAAGCCAAACCTAAAAAACCATCAGATTTAGCCAACTTAACAACTGCAGCAGACTCAGAAGTAAGTTCAAGCGCTCACGTTTCACAGGATGCGCTTACTAGCCAAACCATACCCCAAGCTAAAAATATCTCTACCCAAAAGTTACCAAGCAATAGCGAATCCACCTTTGCTACGTTGCGTCGTGGCTTTTTTTGCAATGTATTTAACCCAAAAGCGCCGGTGTATTTTGTCGCCATATTTACCCTCGTATTGTCACCAGATATCCCGCTTTGGCAGTTAGCAATCTATGGCATATGGATGATGGTCTTGCAGATGGCATGGTTTAGCACGGTGGTGATGTTACTTTCTATCCCTGCGATTCATCGCCGCTTTCAATGCTTTGAGCATTGGATAGACCGCGTCTTGGGTACAGCGATGATTGTATTAGGATTAAATCTTATCTTACGTAGCCGATAAGACCTTCGTGACTCGTGAAATCTGCTAAAATGGTGCATTATATTCAAACATCAAAGCCCGATACTATGACCAGTAAGCCTATGAACCGTCGCCCGACCGCCAACAATCACAGAAACAGATCGCCTGAGACTGCTAAAAAACTCGGTCAGCTACATCCGCGCAATCCGCACCAAGGTCGCTATGACTTTGCGGTATTGACCCGTGCCTTGCCAGAGCTTGCCAAGCATACGATTACCAACCCTAATGGCGAGCCAACGATCAACTTCTCTGACCATCAAGCGGTAAGAGTGCTTAATCAGGCGCTATTGGCCCATTATTATGGCGTCAAGTTTTGGGACATTCCTGAAGGTTATCTGTGTCCACCAATTCCGGGACGCGCAGATTACATTCACTATGTTGCCGACTTACTTGCGCAAACCAGTCATACAAATAACGATAACCTCCCGCCAACGGGCAAAGAAATTCACGCTTTAGATATCGGTACGGGTGCCAGCGCCATTTATCCGATTATCGGTAGTCAAAGCTATGGTTGGCGCTTTACCGCGAGCGATATCGACCCTATTTCGGTCAATACCGCAGCATTGATTTGTGATGCCAATCCGAAGCTAAAAGGCGCGGTGAAAGTTAAAATACAACCCAACCCCAAAAAGTTTTTTGCAGGCATCATCGGTCGTCAAGATTACTTCGATGTGGTCGTTTGTAACCCTCCGTTCCACGCTTCATTAGAAGAAGCGATGGAATCCAATACTCGCAAGCAGCATAATTTGCAAAGACATCGTGGTAAGAACGAAAGCGAGCAAGTAAGCCGTAGCTCAACGAAATCTGGCAATGCCGCACAAAACCTAAACTTCGGCGGTCAGCATAAAGAGCTATGGAGTGAAGGCGGCGAGATTACCTTTTTAACCAAAATGATAAAAGAGAGCCAAGACTTTGCTGAGCATGTTGGCTGGTTTACTAGCTTGGTCTCAAAATCTGAAAATGTTAAGCCTTTACAGCTATTGCTAAAGCAGCTCGATGTCACACAGATGCGCATTATTGAGATGAGCCAAGGGCAGAAAAACACCCGTATATTGGCATGGCGTTTTAACACTGATGAAGAGTAGCAGCTACCGTTTTTAATTCTTAAAGTTTCACGTGAAACAAAAAAGTACCGCTCTGGAACCCAGAGCGGTACTTTTTATTGAGAAAATAGGTTGGAATGAAATATAGTCAAAACATCCTAAAAGCGCGTCGGTATTGCTGATATCAATTTTTTGTAGCCTCTGTCTGCGTAGGCACAGCAAGCAAGAAAAATTGATATCAACAGTGCGTGATGTATCGATACTACTTTTCACTCACTATAGTTATTTAGCCAAAAAACATGATTTTTACACCAATTAAAATAAGCACTAAACCACCCAGTGCTTCGGCTTTATCCTCTAACCATGTGCCAGAGCGCCAGCCTAAATAAACACCGAACAGCCCAAATACAGCCGTTACTACAGCGATAATTAAACAAGCCAACCAAGCATTCAACGCCAATAAATTAAGCGTAAACCCTGCCGCCATGGCATCAATACTAGTAGCAATAGCGAGCGTAAGCATAGTGCGATGATTGATATGGTTGTTTGCAGTATGAATGACTGCCACTTCGTCACCAGCCGTATCAATATCATGGGCTTTTAGATGAAGCGCACTGTCTACTGCATCTTCCCCATCGCTAGTAAACACCTCATACAGCATTTTACCACCGAGACCGATCAGTATAATGCCGCCGATCCAAGGTGCAGCAGCAGCCAGCCAACCTAAAAGTGCCGCGCCTAACAAATAGCCAATAAGCGGCATAATACCCTGCGCAATACCAAAATATAAGCCCGCATAGACAGCTAAACGCAGCAAATATTGCTTGCTCTGTTTTTGCGACTTAGCACCCAGCCCAATCGCGACGGCAAATGCATCCATGGCTAGAGCAACAGCAAGTAGCACGACTTCAATCATTTTATTTTTTCACTTATGCTAATAATTTATAACTGAGACAGTTTAATGAAGGTTTATAGTCGTTTCAATTTAAAAAGACTACAATGCTGCTGAAATAAATTTTTCGAAGCCTCTAGAGTGCGCAGCGCACAGCAAGCGAGAAAATTTTATATCAGCAGGATATTATTTTTGATTAAGTTTCACGTGAAACAACCTTAACATTAAAAAACCACCGCCTTGATTACCAAAGCGGTGGTTTTTTTAGTGAGTCACAATATTATGCTATTTAAATATCTAAGTTAGAGACTGTTAACGCATTCTCTTCAATAAAGATACGACGTGGCTCGACATGATCGCCCATTAGGCAGGTAAACATATGATCCGCCGCGATGGCATCTTCGATAGTAACACGTAGCATACGACGGTTTTCAGGGTCCATCGTCGTATCCCACAGCTGATCGGCGTTCATCTCCCCTAGCCCTTTGTAGCGCTGGATGGCTAGACCACGACGCGCATCAAGCATCATCTGCTGCCAGAGATAATCAAAGTCACGGACTGGGATGTCTTTGCTAGCACCTGTAGTATTCTCGCGGCGGATAAACGCGCTATCCTCAAGCAAAGTGTTCCATTCCGCCGATAAGCGTAACAACTTGGTATATTCGCCTGAATTGATAAAGCTTGCATCTAGCAGATAATGATGAGCCAATTGATGCACATAAACCGTGATGCGAGGTAACCATTGTGCTTTAGCCGATAACGCTTCACCGTCAGAAGTGTCGCCATCTTCAGCTGCTACGGCAGGTTTCATACCCAATAAATCTGCAGCGGCTGCATCCATATTTTTCGGTTGCGGCGCATGAATATTAATCAATTCAATCTCAGGGCTCAGATCACTACCGAAGTGCTCAAGCTGAGTTTGCATAGTTTCTTGCCACCCTTGCATAGCAGACTTATCGTAAGTCATGTCGGTGCTAAGCTTCGGCGTATGCGTTAAAGCATCCAAAATCACCGCTGGAAAACGAATTTGCAAACGGGCTTTAATCAGTTGCGTTTGGTTATAGTCGTTCAATAGTGTTTCTAACGCTTGCCCAGTAATCGCAGGTGCATCCTCACTGATATGTAGCTTGGTATTATCAATCGTAGATGACAGTAGATACGCTTTAAGCGCTTCATCATCTTTTAGATACAGCTCTTGACGACCTTTTTTCACTTTATATAGTGGTGGCTGAGCGATATAAATATAACCACGCTCGATCAGCTCTGGCGTTTGACGGAAGAAGAAGGTCAACAGCAAGGTACGAATGTGCGAGCCGTCAACGTCGGCATCGGTCATGATGATGATTTTATGATAGCGTACTTTATCAGGATTATATTCATCAGGGCCGATACCACAGCCAAGCGCAGTAATTAGGTTACCCACTTCCGCAGACGATAGCATTTTGTCAAAACGCGCACGCTCAACGTTTAGAATTTTACCTTTTAATGGCAAAATCGCTTGGGTCTTACGGCTACGACCTTGCTTCGCTGAACCACCTGCAGAGTCACCCTCCACGATATAAAGTTCTGAAAGCGCTGGATCTTTTTCTTGGCAATCGGCCAACTTACCAGGCAAACCTGCGATATCCAAAGTAGTCTTACGACGCGTCATTTCACGCGCTTTACGAGCTGCGTCACGCGCTCGTGCTGCATCGATGATTTTATTTGCAATGGCTTTACTAGCCGTTGGATTCTCTAACAAAAAGTCGTTGAATTTATCATGCATCGCCGATTCAACAGCAGACTTTACTTCGCTTGAGACCAGCTTATCTTTGGTTTGACTAGAGAATTTTGGATCCGGCACTTTAACCGAGACAATTGCGGTCAGACCTTCACGCGCATCGTCGCCCGTCGCGGTCACTTTCTCTTTTTTAAATAAGTTTTCACGATCCATATAACTATTGAGACAGCGGGTCAATGCCGAACGAAAGCCTGATAAATGCGTACCACCATCGCGCTGCGGGATGTTGTTGGTAAAGCACAGTACCTTTTCGTTATAAGTATCTGTCCATTGCAGGGCCACTTCGACACTGATGCCGTCGTCTTGCTCACTATCAAAATGGAAGACTTCGTTGACGCCATCTTTGCCCGCATTGATATAGCTGACAAACTCTGACAATCCGCCTTTATGTTCAAACTCATGACGCTTATCGATACGCTCATCAGTCAAGACGATGCGTACACCTGAGTTCAAAAACGACAGCTCACGTAAACGCTTGGCTAAAATATCATATTCGAAGATAGTGCCAGTAAATACGTCGTTACTAGGGTAAAAGCGGATTTGAGTACCGGTTTTATCCGTCGCTTCCATTTGCTGAATGTCAGCATCAGGCACGCCATCGGTATACGTCTGATGATAGTGATAGCCTTCACGCCAGATATTCATTTCCAGCTTTTTAGATAAGGCGTTAACGACCGAAACGCCGACACCATGCAGACCGCCTGAGACTTTATAGCTGTTATCATCGAACTTACCGCCTGCATGCAGGACAGTCATAATAACCTGCGCTGCTGACACACCCTCTTCTGGATGGATATCGACAGGGACACCGCGACCATTATCCATGACACTGACCGATTCATCTTCGTGAATGACGATATCGATCTGATCACAATGACCGGCCAACGCTTCATCGATAGAGTTATCCACTACCTCAAAGACCATATGATGCAAGCCAGTGCCGTCATCGGTATCACCGATATACATCCCAGGACGCACGCGCACGGCTTCTAAACCGCGTAAGACACGGATATCTTTGGAGCTATAATCAGAAGGTAAACTCTCAGGAACGGCGGCAGGGACAATCGTGTCAACGACAGTATCTGACACTGTAGCATCTGAAACTGTCGTATCGGCTGTCAATTGCTCGTAATCGGTAGGTAATGAATCACTCATGTGCATTCCTTAATCTAGCCATCATCAGCCCATCACGGGCGCACCATTACGGTGACGCCTCACGATGTTATCTTAGACTTAACGTTTTATGGTCAAAGTCTTTCATGCGTATTAGTAGCTAAATAGCGTTAGCTACAACTTTGTGGCGGGTCTTTAAAGACATAAAATTAGCGCTCATTTTTTTAATACTAGCTTCTGTTTTTTTGAACATTATTGAAGCCAAGCAAAATAAATAAAACGCATGTTTATCAGCCACTTAGAATTTTATAGATAATAAAAAAACTCTATATCACGCCATAAGATAACTTGCTGAGAATAGGACAAAAATAAAGCCCCATTTTAGCATTTTTTCCCTTCTAAGTCACTGTTTACTGGCAGTTTTATCACTATTCGTCAAGTATTTTAGGATAGTGAAAATTATGTTGGAATAAGGGTGGAATTTATAGATCAAATGCAGAGTTGACGACAAAGCAAGGAGGCAATAAGGAGGCAATAATATCAAAAATAATTGCTATTGGGCAGATGAGATTTGACCTTGTTTCACATGAAACATATTAGGTTCTGACCAGAATTTATTGACTAGCGGCACGATATCCTCGGTTAAACTGGTCATAAATACCTGACAAGGCAGCTGTGCTAGCGTTGACAATAAAATCTCAATCGCCCTATCATCCAGCTCTGCGGTGATATCATCTAACAGTACCACGGGTGTCACTCGTGATTTAAAATCATTGTTAGAGTTATCAGTACCTTTTTCAGTATTAAGTAGCAGCGGCAACTGTGATAAGCGCAATGCGGTGATCAATAGTTTCTTTTCACCACGCGACAATACATTAGCGGCCTGCTCTTTTAAAACGGGTAATTTCGTGTGCACATCGCCTTCTACTTTCGTGCTTTTAGTTAGCTGCCCTTCATGCATGGCTAGCGGCTCGCTAGAGCGCCAATGGACATGGATATCAGCACGGTGGTTACCGATGCGGGTATAGCCCAGCTGCAAATCCTGCTCTAAACGCTCATTAAGCTGCACATCGAGCGCAACATTGGTGTCGTAACCGGCGCTATAGCTCAAGCTTAATTGCTCCGCATAAGTAGGCAATAACTGAGCAATGCTTTGAGCAAAATAAGGCTGCCATTCGCTAAATATTCGTTCTCGATAGTGATGGATAAGCGCTGCATGATTGCTCAGACCTTTGTCCCATGCTTTTAGCTCAGCGAGTTGAACTTGGGTCAAATGACGCGATTTTTTTAGCAAACTATTGCGCTGTCTTAACAGGCGTTGATAAGCCACCCACTGCGGATGAAAGCCTTGTTTCATGTGAAACACCAACCAATCCAACAGCTGCCGACGACTGGCACTGCCCTGCTCTAACATGTCCATCGTAGAGGGATCTATCAATAGTGTGGGGAGCTGCTCGGTTAAGATGCTTTGATTGTAGACCGTGGTTTGATTAAGACGTAGTATCGTCGTCGCATCGGCTTGCTTTTGAATCGCTAAAGTACTGCTGTCACTGAGCTTAGCATGTACCGTCGCGTTGTCTTGATGATGCTGAATATAGCGTTTGGGCTGGTGATGACGAAAGCTTTTACCTCTTGATAATAAGAATATCGCTTCTAATAGCGAGGTTTTGCCACTACCATTCGCGCCGATAATGACGTTGCAAGCAGTGGCAGGTAGATTGACTTGGCTGAGGTTACGTAGGTGTGAGATTTGTAGACGTTCAATCATAATGTCGACAGCCGCCTATTTTCGCCACCTACATTTTAGCAGGCAAAAGTTTAATTAGTTAAAGATTTTTTGAGGTTGCAGATGTTAGTTTTGAATATAAAAACGGTCTTTAAAACAACGCTATAAAGATAGCGACACCGTCTAACAGGACAAGTGCCACGGTCTAACCAACAGTCTTCCGAAAAAACTAAAAACACTATATACGCATTGGCATAATGACATATTGATGGAATTCATCATTCAGCTGATTTACTAGCACTGAGGCGTTAGATTGGCTCATATGCATTTGCAAATCACCTTGGATGACACCTAGCACATCTTGCAAATAGGCGGCATTAAAGGACAGCTCCATCGGCTCCCCTTGATACTTAGCTTGTATCATCTCAACTGCTTCATCTTGCTCAGCGTTATTAGCGCGTACTTCTACCATACCGTCGCTGGCGAAATTAAACACCACGCCACGTGATTTTTCGTTACTCAAAATCGCGACACGGCGTAGCACATCCGTCATCTTCTCTTGATTAAACAAAGCCAATTTATCGGTATTGCTTGGCATGACACGGCGATAGTCAGGGAACTTACCGTCGATCAGACGCGCGGTAAAGGTAACCATTAGATTATCACTCACCTGCCCTGCACTATCCACCTCACCAAATGGCAGGCTTACTTGCAAAAACTCGCGACCGAAACTTAACGTTACTGCGTTATCTTGATCACCTAGCATTTTACCAAGCTCAGAGGCCAAACGCTCAAGCTCGATCACCGCTTTGCGCGGCAGGATGGCTTGCATGTTCAGATCTGCACTCACATCAATAACACTACGTGCCAATGCCAGTCTATGTCCGTCAGTCGCAACGGTGGTTAGCTGCTGCTGTGAAACATCGAACAGCATACCAGTTAAATAATAGCGCACATCTTGAATCGCCATGGCAAACTGAGTTTTATGAATCAAATCAGTAAGACGGCTACGGCTGATGGTCAACGGCGTGATATTTTCAGGATTACCCAAGCTTGGATAATCTTCGCTAGGCAATGTACCCAAGGTAAAACGGCTCTTACCACTGGTCAGCAAACAGCGCTCGTTCTCTTGCGTGGCAAGACTGACTTGTGCTTGTGCGGGTAAAGATTTGCAGATATCTCTCAGCTTGGTCGCAGGTAAAGTGGTTGTACCTGCTTCCACGCAAGCACCAGCAGGCAATTTCAACGTCGATGTCAGCTCTACCTCTAAATCAGAAGCGGTCAAAATAAGCGCTGACTCAGACAACTGTAGCTTGATATTACCCAAGATAACCATATTGTGGCGTTTGTCAGCGGCTTTGGCGATCAGGTTAATAGCTTTTAGTAACGACTCTCGATTAATCGATAATTGCATGCTTGGTTACTCTTATTTGAATGATTCTTTTTATATAAATGTAAAATAATGACTCAATAATACCTTGTCTACTGACGATAATCCATAAGGTATCTGTCTGTTGACACTCGCAATATTATAAACCATATCAGCCGACTAAAATATAGTGTAACCACAGCCCAAAAATAGTGCAGCCACACCCTAAATTTAGCGACTGCATACGCCTTTAACCTGCTTGTAACATCAGCGCAAGTGTCTTGTAATCCTTATCGAACGCAGGATCGGCGGCGCGCAGCTCATTAACTTTATCACAAGCATGCATCACCGTCGTATGATCCCGGCCTCCAAAAGACTGTCCAATCTCTGGAAAGCTATCGCTGGTCAATTCACGTGATAATGCCATGGCTATTTGGCGTGGTCTAGCAATACTACGCGTGCGCTTACGCCCCATCATATCTTTGATAGTCACATCATAGTACTCAGCGACCACTTTACGAATATTATCCATATTCACGGCTTGGACACGCATTGCGACGATATCTTTCAACGCATATTGCACCATTTCGAGAGTAATCTGTGCGCCTGTCAAATTAGCATTGGCAAATACTTGATTTAGAGCACCTTCTAAACGGCGAACATTTGAAACCACATTTTGAGCGATGAATAATGCGCATTCTTTTGGCAATGTCATGCCATGTGATGCCGCTTTTTTCTGCAATATTTGTACTCGTGTATCAATCTCAGGCGGATCAACAGCCACCGTCAAACCCCAAGAAAAACGGGATCTAAAACGTTCATCAAACTCAGTCATTTGCGAGGGATGACGATCTGATGCCAAAATCAGTTGCTTGTCACCACTGGTAAAATCTGCAAATAACGTTAAAAACTCATTACTACTTTTAGTCTTTCCTGCTAAGACATGAATATCATCTACAATCAATAAATCTACTTTTTTTATTTTCTTTTTAAAATCTTCTATTTTATTATTTCTTAATGAATAAACCAATTGATTAATAAATTTTTCAGAAGTGAAATAATAAAAACTTTGATTATTTTTTAAATAGCGATGTGCTACCGAATGCATTAAATGCGTTTTCCCCAATCCTGAAGGGCCATATATAAATAAAGGATTATGACGGTTTTTTGACTGGCGTTTACCAAGCTCATAACAAGCTTTATACGCCAGATTATTAGACTTACCAGTAACAAAAGTCTCAAAGGTAAAGTCAGGGTTTAGATAGCTCAAAGATTTGGCATCAGCAGAGTCTACTAAGGCAGCATGACGCATGTTGGCATCGATATCTGCACGCGCATTATTCTGATGTATAGATTCAAATTTGTGTTCGGCAGGGGTAGGGGAGGGTTTGTCCTCTTCAAATAGCGAACCTGATTGTGACTGATTATTTTCGTCTGACTCTCGACCCGCATTGTCGACCCGCACGATCACTTCTTCGATAACACCTTGACTGTGCTTAGCCACCAGTTGCTGGATATCTTGCAGATGGTTTTTTTTGATATACGTCACAAAATAATCGTTAGGCGCAAGAATGATCAGCGTTTGTGCTTCTTGATGAGCTGACAAAGGTCTTAACCACATAGTAAATACATTATCTTTGACGTTATAACGTAGGTCGTTTAGACATTTATCCCAAATAGTTGCTGTATCTATCATGAAAAACAATAACCCCATAATCCGAAATAATAAAGGTGCCTAAACGGCATAATTGGTCGACCAGCATCCGATATTGTCGCTGAGTACTATCTCAAAGAAACCATTAGAGAATACGCCAAAATCATATATCAAGCAGGGGGCTAATCTAACACAAATACCCTGTGGATAACATCCTGTTTTTTGTGGATAAGACTGTGGATAGTTTTGTGGATAAGTCAATAACCCAAGTTATCCATATTTCACCCACAGGTTATCCACAGGTTTACCCATAGTCTAGTATTTTGATAATAAAGGATAAATAAGACTTAACCCCAGATAATCGTGCTCCCAATAACAACAATACTTATATATATTAATCATTAATTATTATAGAGCACGAAGATTTCTGTGGATAACTTTATGAAATTAAAACTGAGATCAGCCAGTCAGTAACTAATAAATTAATGGAATTCTGCAGTCAGTTGAAAGAATTTAATCATTACGTTGACAACAAAAAATTAGTTTATTGACCAAAATACAATGCAATGGTATAATCCTCCGTTATTACGAATTTAGTCCATTATTTTGATAGGTGAGTTATGAAACGTACATTCCAACCAAGCGTGATCAAGCGTAAACGTACTCACGGTTTCCGTGCTCGTATGGCAACTAAAAAAGGCCGTCAGGTCTTAGCTCGTCGCCGCGCTAAAGGACGTCATCGTCTTACTGTATAATCACTAGATAACGATAAGCATGGCTACTAGTGCTTGTTGTGTTCCTATTGTTTATAGATTGCGATAGTCAATCATCACAACTGACACGTAGCCGTATATCAAAAGCGCCCAAATAGGCGCTTTTTTTGTCTCTATATTTTATGGTTATTTCTGATATTGTCACCAGCTCTTATACTAGGTTGTACTATGTCCACTACTGTCCCAGCTACATCGACTGCCCGCTTCACCAAAGCGCAACGCCTGCTAACGCCTGCGGCTTTCCGTGAAGTATTTGACGCTCCTGAGCGTAAGCTACACCAAAGCCATCTCATGGCTTTTGTACGCACCAATACGCATGAGCAGCCGCGAGTCGGTATGGCGATTACCAAGCGTAAAGTACCTACTGCGGTCGCTCGAAATTTAATAAAACGTCAAATACGTGAGCAGTTTCGCGTAAAGTCCTCAATGTTAGAAAATAAAGACATTGTTTTTATTGTTAAAAAATCAATTAAAGAATTAGATAATAAAG